>NZ_JAAVCB010000083.1:0-18313 GCF_014802555.1 Clavibacter sp.
CTCCGCGCCCCGGGCGTGCCGGGGCTTCGGCGCCACCCGCTCCGCTTCACCCGCCGCCCCGCCGACCAGGCCGGCCTCGGGGTCGCCGCCCGCGCGGCCAACGTCGACGGCTGCCTCGTGGCGCGCACCGATCTCGCCGGCCGCCAGATCCTCGTGGTCGACGACGTCCTCACCACCGGCGCCACCCTCCGCGAGACCTGCCGCGCCATCCGCGCCGCCGGCGGCGACGTCGTCGCGTGCGCGGTCCTCACCGCCGTCCCCGCCCGCTCCCGCGACGGACTGCCGCGCGCTCGCTGACCGACCCGTCGCTCCCTGTGCATCTCGGATGCGCTCGCGGTCCACCCGCCGGATGCCTCGCGCAGGCAGTTGCCCGAGGTCTAGGCTCGCCCGAAAGGCGTGAAAGTGATCGCCCTCTTCCAGCGGGCGACGCGTCATGATCTGGAGGTACGTCATGGACATCAACATCACCGGCCGCAACGCGGAGATCACCGACCGATTCCGCGTGTACGCCACCGAGAAAGCCGACAAGATCGTCCAGCTCGCCGAGAAGTCCATTTCTCTCGACATCAAGGTCTCGCGGCACAGCGAGAAGTCCGGCGGATCCGCCGGGGACGACCGCGTGGAGATCACGCTCGTGGGGCCCGGCCCCGTCATCCGCGCCGAGAGCAGCGCCGCCGACAAGTTCGCCGCCTTCGACCTCGCCCTCGGGCGCATGCTCGAACGGCTGCGCCGCGCCAAGGACAAGAAGAAGATCCACCGCGGCAACCACCGGCCCCTCTCGCTGCACGAGGCCGCGACGGACGGCTTCGCCCAGATCGACCTCGACCCGGCAGACGCCGAGCTCATCGAGCGCGTCAACGGCAAGAGCGTCGCGCCGGTCGACCAGCCCGTCGCCGAGGACGACTACTGCCCCGTGGTCATCCGCACCAAGGTCTTCCCGTCGCAGTCCATGACCGTCGACCAGGCGCTCGAGCACATGGAGCTCGTGGGCCACGACTTCTTCCTCTTCATCGACGCGGAGACCGACCGCCCGAGCGTCGTCTACCGCCGCAAGGGCTGGGACTACGGCGTCATCGGCCTGGCCGACGGCGAGCAGGAGCTCGCGGGAGCCGGAGCCGGCTCGCGGGCGCTCCGCCGCTGATCCCGTCCCTCCCCTCGAGGCCCCGCGCGCTCCGGCGCACGGGGCCTCGTGCATGGCGCCGGGTCCACGGGTCAGGGCGCTCCCGGGAAGGGCACCGGACGAGCCGGTACTATGGCGAAGCTCGTCGGCGGCGACATCCGCGCGCCGTCACGGCGGTCGTCGTCATCCGGCGCCCGCCCATCTACGCAGGGAGACACCGATGGCCTCAGTACTCGAGAAGGTCCTTCGCGTCGGCGAGGGGCGCACGCTCCGCAAGCTGCAGAACTACGCGAAGGCGGTGAACCAGCTCGAGGAGGACTTCACGCACCTCACCGACGAGGAGCTGAAGAATGAGACCGTCGAGCTGCGCGAGCGCCACGCCAACGGCGAGTCCCTCGACGACCTGCTGCCCGAGGCGTTCGCCGCCGTCCGCGAGGCCTCCCGCCGCACGCTCGGCCTCCGCCACTTCGACGTCCAGATCATGGGCGGCGCGGCCCTGCACCTCGGCAACATCGCCGAGATGAAGACCGGCGAGGGCAAGACCCTCGTCGCCACGCTGCCCGCGTACCTCAACGCCATCGCCTCGCGCGGCGTCCACGTCATCACGGTCAACGACTACCTCGCCAGCTACCAGAGCGAGCTCATGGGCCGCGTGTTCCGCGCCCTCGGCATGACCACCGGCGTGATCCTCGCGGGCCAGACCCCGCAGCAGCGCCGCGAGCAGTACGCCGCCGACATCACGTACGGCACGAACAACGAGTTCGGCTTCGACTACCTGCGCGACAACATGGCGTGGCAGGCGTCCGACATGGTCCAGCGCGGCCACTTCTTCGCCGTCGTCGACGAGGTCGACTCGATCCTCATCGACGAGGCCCGCACGCCGCTCATCATCTCCGGCCCGTCCGCCGGCGACGCGAACCGCTGGTTCACGGAGTTCGCGAACGTGGCCAAGCGCCTCGTCCCGGAGGTCGACTACGAGGTCGACGAGAAGAAGCGCACCGTCGGCGTGCTCGAGACCGGCATCGAGAAGGTCGAGGACCACCTCGGCATCGACAACCTGTACGAGTCGGCGAACACCCCGCTCATCTCGTTCCTCAACAACTCGATCAAGGCCAAGGCCCTGTTCAAGAAGGACAAGGACTACGTCGTCATGAACGGCGAGGTGCTCATCGTCGACGAGCACACGGGGCGCATCCTCATGGGCCGCCGCTACAACGAGGGCATCCACCAGGCCATCGAGGCCAAGGAGGGCGTCGCGGTCAAGGCCGAGAACCAGACCCTCGCCACCGTCACGCTGCAGAACTACTTCCGCCTCTACAAGAAGCTCTCCGGCATGACCGGAACGGCCGAGACCGAGGCCGCCGAGTTCATGAGCACCTACAAGCTCGGCGTCGTCCCCATCCCCACGAACCGGCCCATGCAGCGCAAGGACCAGTCCGACCTCATCTACAAGAACGAGAAGGCGAAGTTCGAGCAGGTCGTCGAGGACATCGCGGAGCGTCACGCGGCGGGCCAGCCCGTCCTCGTCGGCACCACGAGCGTCGAGAAGAGCGAGTACCTCTCCAAGCTCCTCGCGAAGAAGGGCGTGCGCCACGAGGTCCTCAACGCGAAGAACCACGCGCGTGAGGCCGCCATCGTCGCGCAGGCCGGTCATCTGGGATCCGTCACGGTCGCCACCAACATGGCCGGCCGCGGCACCGACATCATGCTCGGCGGCAACGCGGAGTTCCTCGCGGTCGCCGCCATGAACGCGCGCGGACTCAGCCCCGTCGAGACCCCGGAGCAGTACGAGACCGAGTGGGACGACGTGTTCGCCCAGGTCAAGGCCGAGGTGGACGAGGAGGCGGCCAAGGTCATCGAGGCCGGCGGCCTCTACGTCCTCGGCACCGAGCGCCACGAGTCCCGCCGCATCGACAACCAGCTCCGCGGGCGTTCCGGCCGCCAGGGCGACCCCGGCGAGAGCCGCTTCTACCTGTCGCTCACCGACGACCTCATGCGGCTGTTCAACAACGGCGCCGCCGCGAGCCTCATGGGGCGCGACAGCGTCCCGGACGACGTGGCCATCGAGTCCAAGGTCGTGAGCCGGGCCATCCGCAGCGCGCAGGGCCAGGTCGAGGCGCGCAACGCCGAGATCCGCAAGAACGTCCTCAAGTACGACGACGTCCTCAACCGCCAGCGCGAGGCCATCTACGGCGACCGCCGCCACATCCTCGAGGGCGACGACCTCCAGGAGCGCTCGCAGCGCTTCCTCGAGGCCGTGATCGACGACGTGCTCGACTCGCACATCGGCGAGGGCAACGGCGACGACTGGGACTTCGACGCCCTCTGGACCGAGCTCAAGACGCTGTACCCGATCTCCATCACGATCGACGAGGTCATCACGGAGGCCGGCAGCAAGGGCCGCGTCAACCGCGACTTCGTCCGCCGCGAGATCCTCTCCGACGCGAAGCTCGCCTACTCGAAGCGCGAGGAGCAGCTCGGCGAGGCCGCCATGCGCGAGCTCGAGCGTCGCGTGGTGCTCTCGGTCATCGACCGACGCTGGCGCGAGCACCTCTACGAGATGGACTACCTCAAGGACGGCATCGGCCTCCGGGCCATGGCGCAGCGCGACCCGCTGGTCGAGTACCAGCGCGAGGGCTTCGCGCTCTTCCAGCAGATGATGGGCGCCATCCGCGAGGAGACCGTCGGGTTCCTCTTCAACCTCGAGGTCGAGGTGCAGGCCCCCGCCGACGCCGAGTCCGTGGGCCCGCGCATCCAGGCGAAGGGCCTCGCCGCGAACCAGGCCACGGCGGACAAGCTCCGCTACACCGCTCCCACGGACGACGGTGGTGTCGAGGTCCGCAACCAGCGCGGCCAGATCGAGAAGGCGGCGACGGCCAAGGCCCAGAAGGACCAGCAGGCGGAGGACGCCGTCCTGGTCGGCGAGGACGAGCCGGAGACCCCGCAGGGCCCGCCCGCGCGCGGCGCATTCGGCCAGCCGACCGGTGCATCGTCCGCTCCGCAGAACCGCGAGGAGCGCCGCAAGGCCGACCGGCGCAAGTAGGACCCCCGGGGCGACGGGTCTCCCGTCGTCCCGGGTCCGACCGCATACGCCGACAGCACGACGAAGGGCGCATCTCCCGCGGGAGATGCGCCCTTCGTCGTGTCGGGGGCGGGCTACAGCACGTTGATGGCCGTTGCGCGCCACCGCCGGTCGAGGCCCTCGAGCCGGATGGCGACGGCGCGGGCTCGTGCCCGTCCGTGGACCACGATCACGGCCTCGATGACGCCGTCGCGGGGCGAGAACGACGTGACCGTGCCGATGGTGAACACCGGCCGCGTCACCGACTGCCCCTTCGCGCGACGGGCACGAGCGCTGAGGACCACGCGCTTGAGGAGGTGGCGGTACACGTCATCGCTGACCCACCGTGCGATCTGGTCGAGTTCCCGGGCTCCCGCGAGGATCTCGATGACGCACCGCGTGAGGTTCTCGAGCAACGGACCGGACGGGGGGAGGTCCTGGCTGCTGCAGGGCTGCCGCCCGAAGAAGTAGTCGACGTCGAAGCGCTTGCGCACGGTGCCCCGCACCGTGGCGGTCGGGGCGGGCGCGGCGGCGGACGACGAACCGACCGCTGCGCTCGTCGCCTGCGATTGCGTGGATGCGGGCTTCCGAGCACCGGACCGACGAGTCGGGGCGCCCTCGGCGTTCCTGGCGACGGCGCTCCGACGGTCAGGGAGATCCTCCCGTGGCACTGCTTCACTCATGCGTCACTCCCATCCCGGTGCTCCCCCCGATCGGGGGACCACGATGACTGGTCAACTGTGACATCGCGAGAGGCTCGGCGCACGTCCAGTGCACAAGATGTGGAGAACTGAGAGCGGATCTCAAGGAAGGGACCCAAGGTGACCCGGATGTACCAGCCCTCCCCGCCGCCGCCTCGCTCCATCCGCAAGCCGGGGTCCGGCGACCGATGAGGTGGGAGAACCTCTTCGACGACCTCGAGGGCCAGTGGGAGACGGCGCGGCTCGCCGAGGAGCGGGACCAGCGCGCCGAGGAGGAGCGCGTGCGCGTCGCGCGCACCGTCATGCGCGACCGCCTGAGGGCGCTCATCTCACCCGACCAGGCGAGGCCGCTGCGCCTGTCGCTGTCGGACGGGACCTGGATCGACCTCCGCGCCAAGGTGCTCGGACGCGACTGGCTGTCGGGGGAGCTGACGGTCCCGGGCGACGCGCCTTCGCCTGAGGAGCGGGCGTGCATCCTCCCCATCGCGTCCATCAACGCGCTCGCCCTGGACCGCGAGCAGGCGCGGTCGAGCCTCGCGCCCGTCTCGGAGCTGCCGCCGGAGCGCGGCATCGTCGACCGGATCGGGCTGCCATTCGTCCTGCGCGACCTCTGCAGGCGTCGTGCGCGCGTCGAGCTGCGGCTCCGTGACACCGTCATCGGCGGCACGCTGGATCGCGTCGCCCGCGACCACGTCGACATCGCGGTCCACGAGGCGGGCACCCCTCGGCGGGAGTCAGCCGTCTCGGGGTACCGGCTGGTGCCCCTCGCGGGGATCGTCCTCGTCCGCGTCTGACCGCCCGTCGCGCGGGACCATGTGGACAACGCGCGACGCCCGCGAGCGCCGTCCCCGACATTGACCGGCATGCCTCCCACCCCTCGTCCCGCGCGTCCGGCGCGCCGTCCCGTCTGGTTGGATCCCCGCTTCGTCGTCGGGCTCGTACTGGTCCTCGTGTCCACGGGCGGCGTCGTCGCGCTCCTGCGCTCCGCCGACTCCTCGGTGGTCGTCATGGCCGCGGCGTCCGCCCTCGACGCGGGGACGACGGTCCATGCCTCCGACCTCGTGCCCGTGCGCGTCCGCATCGACGGCGCCGCCGACCACTACGTCTCCCCGGACTCCGCCGACGGGCTCGTCGTCACGCGCTTCGTGGGAGCGGGTGAGCTGGTCCCGCGGTCATCGCTCTCCTCGGCGGACGCGCGCACCACCGCATCGGTCGTCATCCCCACGTCCGCGGGCGCCGACCACCTCGTCGCACCGGGCACCGTCGTCGACATCTGGGCTGCCGCGGTCAAGGGCTCCGGCACGAACGCCTACGACGCGCCGCGCGTCATCGTCTCGGGGGCCACCGTCGCCCAGGTCATCCGGCCCGAGGGCTTCGTCGCGGATCAGGACCACACGCAGGTGCAGCTGACCGTGCCGCGTGAGGACGTGGCGGCGGTCCTCGCATCCACGGACGCAGGGGACCAGATGTCGCTCGTGCCCGTCGGCGACGCGGGGGCCTGAGGGTGGCGTCCCTCATCCTCGCCCTCCCGCCCCGAGTGGAGGACGCCCTCCTCCGCGACGTCGTCGAGGCAGGCCACGCGGTCCTCGCTCGCGTCACGGGCGGGGCGGAGGTGGTCGCCGCGGTCCAGGCGACGACGATCGACCCCCTGCACCTGGTCATCGCCGCGTCTCCCGCCACGCTCGACCGCGACGTGCTCGCGGCGCTCGACGATCGGGGCGCGCGAGCCGTCGCGGTGGCGTCGAGCGAGGCCGACCGCCGCAATGCGCAGGCGCTCGGACACCATGAGGTCGTGGATGAAGGCGCCACCTGGCGCGAGATCGAGGAGCTGCTGCTCTCGGTGCGCCCGCTCGGGGCGGCCGGCGGCACGGCTTCCGGCGTCCGACGCGCGGACGCCGTCGCCGCGCACCTGGAGATCGCTCCACCCGAGCACGGCGACCCGGGCGATTCACGCGATCGGGCTCGGCTCCCCGAGGCCGGGACCCGACGGTCGGCCCACGGGTCCGACGTCCGCGCAGATCCGTCGAGCGGCCGGGACGGAACCGATGGCTCCTCACGCCCCGGGACGAGCTCCCGCACGCGACCGGAGCGGGACCGCCGGGCTCGACCGCTGCGAGCGCGTCTCGGCCTCGCCCGACGCCCGCGCGTGCCGGCCCCGGTCGTCCGGGAGCAGGAGCCGGACGACGGACGGGAACGGATCGGCCGGGTGATCGCCGTCCGGGGTCCGCAGGGCGCTCCGGGCCGGACCACGACCGCGCTGGCCATCGCGGGCGAGGTCGCCGCGGCGGGTCGATCGGCCGTGCTGGTCGACGCCGACGTCCACGGCGGCACGGTGGCCGCGACGCTCGGTCTGCTGGACGAGGCGCCGGGCTTCGCCGCCGCCTGCCGCCTGGCTGCGGCCGACAGCCTCACCGTGGAGGAGCTGGAGCGGATCGCCCAGCACCACCCGTCGACGCGGGCGCCGGGGTTCTCGGTCCTGACCGGCATCTCGCGCCCGGACAGGTGGCCGGAGCTCGCGGAGGGGAGGGTCTCCGCCGTGCTGCAGGCGTGCCGGGGCTGGCGCGACTACACGGTGGTCGACGCGTCCTTCAACCTGGAGGACGACGAGGAGATCTCGAGCGACATGTTCGCGCCCCGCCGCAACGCGGCCACGCACGCGGTGCTGCGCGGTGCGGATCACGTCGTCGCCGTCGTCTCCGCCGACACGGTGGGCCTCTCGCGCTTCTTCCGCGCGTACGTGCAGCTCCTCGAGATCGTCGACCCGTCGCGCGTCTCCGTGCTCGTGAACCGGGTGCGCCCCAGCGCAGGGGGCTGGGACGCCGCGGGCCAGGTGCGACGCACCCTGTTCCGGTTCGGCAGCGTCGAGGCGGTGGGGTACGTCCCCGAGGACCGGGAGTCGCTCGACGCCGCGGTGCTCGCCGGCGCGACTCTCCGCGACATAGCGCCGCGGTCGCCCGCGCTCGTCGAGTGGTCGCGTTTCACCCGCACGACGCTCCTGCCTCCTGAGGACGCGCCGCGGCGGGTTCGTCGCGCGGCCGGCTCCCGCCGTCGCGGCGCCGATCGCGCGGGGGAGGAGCGCGCCCGGCCCGCATAGGCTGTAGCCGTGTCCACGCTCAGCGATCTCGTGCATGCCCAGGGTCTGTCCTCCGACGCGGATGTCGAGTGGCTCCACCTCCTCGTCGGCGACTGGCAGCTCCTCGCCGACCTGGCGTTCGCGGACATCGTCCTGTGGGTCCCGACAGTGAGCGGCAGCTTCGTCGCCGTCGCACACGCCCGGCCGTCGAGCTCGGCCACGCTGTTCTACCGCGACTTCGTGGGGCAGCCCATCAAGGCGGAGTGGCGCAAGCAGGTCACGGACGCGCACGAGACCGCCCGCATCATCGACTCGTCCGCGCCGGACTGGTACGAGGAGACGCCGACCCGCGTGCGCGCGGTGCCGGTGCTGCGTCGCCTGGCCCAGGGCAGTCCCGAGGTCACGGACACGCCCATCGCCGTGATCACGCGGCATACCAACCTCAGCGAGACGCGGACTCCGAGCCGTCAGGAGCTGACGTTCAACGAGTGCGCCAACGACCTCTTCGCGATGATCGCCGACGGTGACTTCCCCGACCTCGGTTCGCCGACCGGTCCTCGGCGGGGGGCGCCTCGCGCCTCCGACGGCCTGCTGCGTCTCGACGTCGACGGCATCACTACATTCGCGAGCCCCAACGCCCTGAGCGCGTTCAACCGCATGGGCTTCTCCGAGGAGCTCGAGGGGGAGTCCCTGGCCGACGCCACGTCCAGCCTGCTCACCGGCAAGCGGCTGACCGTCGACGAGTCGCTGGCGCTCATCGTCGCCGGTCGCGCGCCGTGGCGGACCGACATCGAGTCGCGAGGCGTCACCGTGTCGCTCCGTGCGATCCCGATCCGCAGCCACGGCGAGCGGGTCGGCGCGGTCGTCCTCTGCCGCGACGTGACGGAGCTGCGCCACCAGGAGCGCGAGCTGATCACCAAGGACGCGACGATCCGCGAGATCCACCACCGGGTCAAGAACAACCTGCAGACGGTCGCGAGCCTCCTGCGGATCCAGGCCCGCCGGTCGCACACGGAGGAGGCGCGCGAGGCTCTCGGTCACGCGCAGCGCCGGGTGGGCGCCATCGCCGTGGTGCACGACACGCTCAGCGAGGGGCTCAACCAGAACGTCGACTTCGACGCGGTGTTCGACCGGGTCCTCCTGCTCATCGCGGAGGTCGCCTCCGCGCACAACACGCGGGTGCACCCGAAGATCCTGGGCAGCTTCGGCGTGCTGCCGAGCGCCTACGCGACGCCGCTCGCCCTCGCGCTCACCGAGCTCGTGACCAACGCCGTGGAGCACGGCCTGGCCGGGCGCTCGGGCGAGGTGGCCATCGAGGCCGCGCGCACCGAGGAGACGCTCACCGTCAGCGTCCGCGACGACGGCGTGGGGCTGCCCGAGGGCAAGGTCGGGACGGGGCTCGGCACGCAGATCGTTCGGACGCTCATCCAGGGCGAGCTCAGCGGCACGATCGACTGGCACACGCTCATGGGCAGCGGCACCGAGGTGACCATCGAGGTGCCGCTGCGCTGGCTGGCGCCCGTCACGGCCTGATCCGTACCCCGACGGGCCGTCGTTCGTGCCGGGGGACGACGAGAGCCGGGCAGCCCGTGGGCGGCCCGGCTCTCGTCGGTGGTGCGTGGTGCGTGCGTCAGCTGGCGCGGCGGGCGCGTGCCGCGCGGCGCTTGAGGGCGCGGCGCTCGTCCTCGCTGAGCCCGCCCCAGACGCCCGAGTCCTGACCGGTCTCGAGGGCGTACTGCAGGCACATCTCGGTGACGGAGCAGCGGCCGCAGACGGCCTTGGCCTTGTCGATCTGATCGACGGCCGGGCCGGTGTTCCCCACGGGGAAGAACAGCTCGGGGTCCACAGTCAGGCAGGCTGCCTTGTCACGCCAGTCCATAGGGGTGCTCCTCAGGTCGGTACTCGTTGCACGGCGGATCTGCCGCGGGATGGGGGTGGGGCGAGGCGTCCGGGAACTGCATCGGGACGGGGCACGTGGCCCCTCCTCGTGAGATGCTCAGCTTCAGGGAGGCGTCCCTTGTAAGCTCGGTTCCGGATCTGCTCACCACCCTGTGAACGAACTCGACCTCGAATATCGTCGCATAGAGCCAACGATCAATCAATAGCTTTGTATGGGAACGTGCTGTGACCGGAACCGGTGATGCCCTCGATCCGCGCCAGCCCGCGGACGGACCCCGCCGATCTGCCGCCGTGATCCTCCTCACGGTGCTCGTCGCGCTCGAGGCGCTGGGCATGGCGGGTGTCACCGCGCTCCTGGTCGTCGACCTGCTGACCTCGACGCCGTCGTCGCTGGCCAGCGCCGTCGCGCTGATCGCCCTGGCCGCGCTCGCGGCCGTGTTCCTGGGCGCCGTCGTCCGCGGGATCCTGCGGGGACGCAGCTGGGTCCGGCCGGCGGCCGTGACGTGGCAGGTGCTGCAGATCGCCGTCGGGGCGGGCAGCCTCCAGGGCGCGGACGCGCGTCAGGACCTCGGGTGGGGCCTCATCGTGCCGTCCGTCCTCGTGATCGTGCTGTTGTTCACGAGGTCCGTGCTCCTCGCCACGCGTCGTCGCGACTGAGCCGGACGACGCGTGCGCGGGCGTCAGGCGTCGACGCCGAGCTTTTTGCGCAGCGACGCCACGTGCCCCGTCGCCTTGACGTTGTAGAGGGGGAGGGTGACGCGTCCCTCGCCGTCCACGACGACGGTGGAGCGGATCACGCCGGTGACCTTCTTGCCGTAGAGCGACTTCTCGCCGTACGCGGCGTAGGCGCGGTGCACCTCGAGGTCGGGGTCCGACAGGAGTGTGAAGCCGAGGCCCTGCTCCTCGCGGAACCGGGCGAGGTCCTCCTGGGGGTCCTTCGAGATGCCGAGTACGCGATAGCCGGCGCCCTGGAGGGAGTCCATGCTGTCCCGGAAGTCGCACGCCTGCGTCGTGCATCCGGGTGTGCCGGCGGCAGGGTAGAAGCGGACGATGACGTCCTGGCCGCGGAGGTCCGACAGGGTGACGGGCGAGCCGTCCTGGTCCGGGAGCGTGAAGTCGGGGGCGGGCTGCCCCTTCTCGAGGCGGGTGGTCTCGGTCATGGGGGAGCTTCTCGTTCGGGGATGTCGACGACCATGCTAGGGCCGGCCGCCCGATGCCCGGCCGGGAGCTCCACGGCGTCGATTCGCGTCGGCCCGCGGCGTGGTGCTAGTGTCATCTCTCGGTCCGGTACCCAGAACGACAGGGTCCTCACCTGCACCTCTAGCTCAATTGGCAGAGCAACTGACTCTTAATCAGTGGGTTCTCGGTTCAAGTCCGAGGGGGTGCACCACACGCTCCACGTCGGAGCAGCTCAGCCGGGGGCGTCCTGCTCCGCGATCGATCACGTCGATGGTCGCCGGAGAACCGTGAGAGAATACCGGTCGGACCATCACCGCGGACGCCCCTAGCGGAGCGCCGCGGCGGCCGGTGATCTCGGTGCACCGGCCACGCACCACGACCACGCCCATGGCGTGCGTCGCGGCGCGGGACGTCGGCGCCCACGCGGCTGAGCATGCGCGTGCGCGACATCTCCGGCACACATCTCGAGGGATCGAAGGACAGTACTACATGATTTTCGAAGTAGGGGAGACCGTCGTGTACCCCCACCACGGCGCAGCCACGATCACCGCGGTCAAGACCCGCACCATCAAGGGGGTCGACAAGAAGTACATCACCCTCCAGATCCACCAGAGCGAGCTGGTGATCGACGTGCCTGTCGACAACGCCGAGCTCGTCGGGCTGCGCGACGTCATCGACAGCTCCGGCGTGGAGGCCGTCTTCGACGTGCTCCGCGGCGACGTCGAGGAGGAGGCCGGCAACTGGTCGCGCCGCTTCAAGGCCAACACCGAGAAGATGGGGTCCGGCGACGTGCGCCGCGTCAGCGAGGTCGTCCGCGACCTGTGGCGCCGCGACCAGGACTCGGGCGTCTCGGCCGGCGAGAAGCGGATGCTGGCCAAGGCTCGCCAGATCCTCGTCTCGGAGCTCGCGCTCGCGCAGAAGTCGACCGACGAGGAGGCGTCCGTCGTCCTCGACGGCGTCCTCGCGCAGAGCATCTCCGCCTGACCCCTCCGACGCGCCCTCCCGGGTCCGTCACCGCCGACGGGCGGTCCCTCGTCAACGAGGGACCGCCCGTCGGCGCATCCGGGGTGCCCGTCGGTCGGTGGTGCGACCGGCGTAGGGTGCGAGCATGCGCGAACACCCCGAGCGACCCGACCACGACGGCCCCCTCGAGCAGAACCCCCTCCAGCCCGCGCATGGCGGTCTGCGGATCTGGATCTACGTGATCGCCGCGGTCGTCGTGATCGCCGTCGTCGCCTTCGCGCTCGTGCGCTTCGCGACCGCGGGGCAGAACACGCCGGGCCCGTCGTCGCTGGGGGCCGTCCTCCATCTGGCCGGGGCCGCGCGCGCCCTGATCTGATCCGGCTCCGCTGGGCCCGCCGTCATGCGGCGCAGCTGGCGGCCAGCCGACGCCTCCTCCCCGAGACGATGCCGTCCTCGTCCCCCACGAAGTGCTCGACGGGCCGCGGATCCGACGCCGCGCTCGTGTGACCATGCCCTCGGGACGGGGGTGCGATGGGTGACAGAACATGGCGGCGCGGGAGTCCGGGGCGGCGAGCGGGACGGCGCGCGCTCGTGCGCATCCTGCGCACGAGGCGTGAGGCGGTCCGCGCGCTCCTCGTGGCCGTGGCCGTCGTCGTCGTGCTCGCCGCGGTCGTCGTGGGCGCGCGCGAGGCGGCCCTCGGTCCGGACTCGGGCAGCGGGCGCCTCAGCGCCGAGGTCCCGGACGGCGCCGTCGTCCGCACGCTCGCCGGCGCGGGCCTCGTGGGGGACGGCCGCATCGACCTGGCGGCCGCACGCGGGATGACCGACGCCATCCCCGCGGACGGCCGCGAACGTCATCCGCGCTACGACCGCGATGCGTTCGGCCCGGCCTGGGCGGACACCGACGGGAACGGATGCGACCAGCGCGACGACGTGCTCGTGCGGGACCTCGCACGTGCGTCCTCCTCGCCGGCCGACCCGGGCTGCACGGTGGTCGCGGGGCACCTGGACGATGTCTACACGGGGCGCGGCATCGACTTCACGCGCGGTCCGCGGACGAGCGCGGCCGTGCAGATCGACCACCTGGTGCCGCTGTCCTGGGCCTGGCAGCACGGGGCGTGGTCGTGGACCGACGAGCGACGCGAGCGCCTCGCCACCGACCTCGACGAGCTGCAGGCGGTCGACGGTCCCACCAACCAGGACAAGTCGGACCAGGGGCCGGGCACGTGGCTCCCGCCGGACGCGGCCTACCGGTGCCTCTACGTCACCCGATTTGCCTTCATCGTGAGCCGGTACGGCCTGTCGATCGACGACGCGGATCGGAGCGCCATCGACCGCGTCCTCCAGGCCTGCGCGTGAGGCGCATCCCGTCGGGCGGTGTCGGTGCGCGCGCGTACGCTCGGCTCGACGCGGCCGGGCGTCGACGCGGGCGCGGGGTCCGGGTCGGACGACCCCGAGGGGATCCGCATGTGGAGCAAGCAGAGCGGCGACGCGACCGGCGCGATCACGCCGGTGCCGGAGCATCCCCACGCCCACCCCGTGCGCGGCGCGTGGCTCGTCCGCGTGGGCGACGGTCCGGCCCTGGGCTGGGTGCTGCGTCATCGGGCCGACCTCGCGGCCCCCTTCTCCTACGAGGTCTACGCGTGCGGCCTGGGATCCGACGGGCTGCGGGTGTGGGTCCAGCGGCGCGAGAGCCTCAACGCCGCGGTCGCCTGGGTCATGCAGCACGACGCGGAGCTGCTGGCGTACGGGCGGCGGCTGCGGCCGGATCCGGCGCAGCCTGCCGCCCGAGGGGACGAGGACGCCGCCGCCCCCGGGGAGGGGGACGGCGGCGTCGGGTCGCGCTGACGGGCGCCGGTCAGCGCTTCCGCTGGTCGGCCGCGTCGCGACCGGTGACGGGGAACGGGCCGGTGATGCCCTCGCGCACGCGGGCGATCTCGAGGATCCGGTCGCGCTGCAGGTACCAGCCCACGACCAGCAACGGGATGATGATCACGAGCGAGGCGACCGTGAGCGTGCCGATCGGCCAGTCGACGGCCATGAGCACGAGCACGCTGACGAGGAACGCGAGCGTGAGCCACGACGTGACGGGCGCGCCCGGCAGGCGGAACGTGGGCTCCTTCGCCTTGCCCTGCTTCGCCCAGGTGCGCAGGCGCATCTGGCACAGGATGATGGTCGCCCAGCCCGCCACGATGCCGAGCGCCGCGACGTTCAGCACGATCTCGAACGCCTGCTTCGGCACGAGGGCGTTGAGGCCGACGCCGAGCAGCGTGATGGAACCGGTGAGCATGATGCCGCCGAACGGCACGCCGCCCTTCGACATGACGGTCGTGAACTTGGGCGCGGATCCGTTCATGCCCATGGAGTGGAGCACGCGGCCCGTGCTGTAGAGACCCGCGTTGAGGCTCGACATGGCGGCCGTGAGCACGACGAAGTTCATGACGGAGCCGGCGATGGCGCCGACCTCGGGCGACCCGAGGCTGGAGAAGAACGTGACGAACGGGCTCTGGTCGGCGCTGTACGCCGTGTAGGGGAGCAGGAGCGAGAGCAGCACGATGGATCCGACGTAGAAGATCGCGATGCGGAAGACGACCGAGTTGATGGCGCGGGGGATGACCTTCTCCACGTCCTGCGTCTCGCCGCTCGCGGTGCCGACGAGCTCGATGGCGGCGTAGGCGAAGACGACGCCCTGCACGACCAGCACCACGGGGACGAGGCCCTGCGGGAAGATCCCGCCGTTCTGCTGGAGGACGGTCCACCCGGTCTGCACCTCGGCGCCGCCGACGGTGACGGGGAAGCTCCAGGCGAGCCACACGATGCCGACGATGAGGAAGACGACGAGGGCCGCGACCTTCACGAGCGCGAACCAGAACTCCATCTCGCCGAAGACCTTCACGGCCACGAGGTTGAGCGCGAGCACGACGGCCAGGGCGATGAGGGCGAGCAGCCACTGCGGAGCCGCGGTGAACGCCGACCAGTAGTGCATGTAGAGCGCCACGGCGGTCACGTCGACGATCGCGGTGGTCGCCCAGTTGAGGAAGTACATCCATCCGGCGGCGTAGGCGAACTTCTCGCCGTAGAACTCGCGGGCGTAGGAGATGAAGGACCCGGAGCTCGGGCGGTGCAGCACCAGCTCGCCGAGCGCGCGGAGGATGAAGAAGGCGAAGACGCCGCAGATGAGGAAGACGATCGCGAGGGCGGGGCCCGCGGAGGCCAGCCGACCGCCTGCTCCGAGGAAGAGACCGGTGCCGATCGCGCCGCCGATGGCGATCATCTGGAGCTGGCGGGGTTTCAACCCGTGCTGGTAGCCCTCCTGCTCGTGGCTGAAGTCCTGCGCCACGAAAGTCGGATCGGGCGTGACGGTGCTGCGGTCGCTCTCGCTTCGTGTCATTCGAATACGGTAGTGGTATGGGGCGTTCGCCCTGGCACCCGCGTCGATCGACTTCCGTGGGGCAGATCACCCGTGATAGGCGCCGAGGAGGCTCGCATGGCCCGCACGCACAGCCCCGCACGCCGGATCCGATCGTGGGCGCCCGTGATCGCGGCGGCGGCGGGAGCGCTCGTGCTCGCCGGGTGCACGACGGATCCGGGGCAGCCCGAGCCCGAGGCGACGACGCCCGCGGCCAGCGCGACCCCTGACGCGGGAGCGGCTCCCGGCGGCACCGCGAGCCCCGAGCCGACCGTGACGCGTGCCCCCGGCCCGCCGACCGAGGACGAGCTCGCCACCTGCTCGACGCTCGCCCAGGTGCTGCCCGACTCCACCAAGCTCGTGCAGGCGCTCGGCGACGGGAAGGCGGTGGATCCGACCCTCCTCGACCGCGTCAAGCAGGGCGACGCGGCCCTCGCCGGCATGGCCCCGGAGAACATGAAGCCGCTCGTCGCCTCGTTCTCGACGATCGTCGACGAGCTGGAGGCGCTGCGCACGGGAGCCGACACGGACGGGGCGTCGCTCGACACCGGGCAGTACCTGCGGGCGACGAGCGCGTTCCTCGACTACTGCCTCGACGACGTCGGCTACGTGCCGCCGACCGCGACGCCCGCTCCCGCGCCCTGAGGCCGGGCCGGGCGGCTGCGCGCCGCGTCAGGTGCGGCGGGCGACGGCCTCGTCCGCCTCGATGTCCTCGCGCGCGTCCTCGCGACGGTCGCGTCCGTCGCCGTCGTGCGTGACGAGCAGGTGCGGCGTGCGGTGGATCCGGTAGGAGACGCGCAGGTGCCGGTGCAGCACGAGCCACGCGATGGCGATGAGGGCGGCGACGATGCCGCTCGCCGCGCCCACCATGAGGGCGGCGCGCGGGCCCCACGTGTTCGCGACCCAGCCCACGATCGGCGCGCCGAGCGGGGTGCCGCCGACAAAGATCGCCATGTAGACGGCCATCACCCGGCCGCGCATGCGCGGCTCCACCGTGAGCTGCACGGTGCTGTTGGCGCTCGTCATGAGGGTCTGCGAGACGACGCCCACGATCACGAGCGCCCCGGCGAAGAGCAGGTAGGTGGGCGCGATCGCGGCCAGCCCGGTCGCGATGCCGAAGAGCGCGGCGCCCACGAACACCAGGCGGATGCGGGGTCGCTCGCGGCGGGCCGACAGCAGGGCGCCCGCGACGGATCCCACGGCGAGGCTCGACGAGAGCAGCCCGAACTCGGTGGCCCCCTTGCCGAACTCGACGCTCGCCATGGTGGAGGTGAAGATCGGGAAGTTGTAGCCGAACGCGCCGACGAGGAACACGATCACGAGGATCACCATGATGTCGGGACGCCCGCCGATGTAGCGGAAGCCCTCGCGCAGCTGGCCGCGGGAGCGCGCGACGCGCTCCGGACGGCGGAGCTCGCCGACGCGGAGGCGCGTGAGCGCGAACAGCACCGCGATGAAGCTCACGGCGTTGAGGAGGAAGACCCAGCCGGTGCCGACGCCCGCGATGAGGACGCCCGCGACGGCCGGCCCGATCATGCGCGCCGCGCTGAAGGACGCCGAGTTCAGGGCGACCGCGTTGGAGAGGTCGTCGTCGGAGACGAGCTCGGAGACGAAGGACTGGCGGGCGGGGGCGTCGAGCGCCGAGGCGACGCCGAGGAGGAGCGCGAAGAGGTAGACGTGCCAGAGCTCGGCGCGTCCCGAGAGCACGACCAGGCCGAGTCCGAGGCCGAGGACCGCCATGGCGCCCTGGGTGATCATCAGCACGCGGCGCTTGTCGTAGCGGTCCGCGATGAGGCCCGCGTAGGGGGAGAGCAGGAGCATGGGGCCGAACTGCAGCGCCATGACGATGCCGACCGCGGTCGCGTCATAGCGGGTGAGCTCGGTGAGGACGATCCAGTCCTGGGCGGTGCGCTGCATCCACGTGCCGACGTTCGAGACGAGGGCGCCAGCGAACCAGATGCGGTAGTTCGGGGCGCGGAGGCTCCGGAAGACGGCGCTCACGCGGCGGCCATGCGGCCGAGGAGGGAAGCGGCCTCGGCGAGGGTGGCGCGCTCGGCGGCGGTGAGCTCGCCGAGGCGGAGGGAGAGCCAGGCGTTCCGCTGCCGGCGGGTCTCCTGCACGACCGTGCGTCCGGCGTCGGTGATGGAGACCGTGACGCGACGGCCGTCGTCGGGGGCGGGGGAGCGCTCGGCGTATCCCGCCTCGACGAGGCAGTTGACCGTGCGGTTCATGCTCGGGGCGGTGACGCGCTCGATCTCCGCGAGGCGGCCGGGGCTCGTCGGCCCGTCGCGGAGGAGCAGGGCCAACACGACGAACTGGCTGTCGCTCAGCTCGTGGTCGGCCTTCTCGGCGCGCAGGCGACGCGCGAGGCGCATGACGCCGGCGCGCAGGCTCTGGCTGAGGTCGGGGGAGTCGGACATGTGCTTAGGCTAGCTCATTAGTCCGGCTAACGAGTCCAGGGCGGATGACGGGATCCTGCGACGGCGCAGCAGCCGGACAGGGGCGAGGGCGTCGGCGGCCCGGGCGGGCAGGATGGAGGGGACGTCGCCGGCCGCGATGCACCCGCGACGACGCGGGCACCGGCCGCGGCCAGAGGAGGCACGGACATGACCCATCACGACGGCACGGCCGACGCGCACGACGACGACGAGAAGCTCGGCGGCGAGGGCACGATCCCCGCGGGCACGACGGGCGTCGCGGCCGGCCACGACGGCGGGAACGACCACTTCGAGCCCGAGGAGGACACGCCGCACCCCGCTGACGAGGACGGCGACGGCACCGCGGCTAGCTGTAGTTCCTCGGGAGGTTGTGAACGCTGGGGCGGATAGCGAAGACCTCCGGGACGATGTGAGTTACCAAGCACACGTCATCACCGGAGGTCTTCGTGACTCACGCTAATGCCCCGTTC
>NZ_JAAVCB010000084.1:0-9297 GCF_014802555.1 Clavibacter sp.
GCGCGCGCTCTCGGCCTCGCGCCGGTCGTCGTGACGCGCGTGCGGGTGGACAGGAGCGCGTCCGGCCCCGAGGCCGCCGCCCGCGCCGCCCGCTACGCCGCGTTCGACGACGCGCTCCGGGCGACCGGATCCCGCGCGCTGCTCCTCGCCCACACTCTCGACGACCAGGCCGAGACCGTGCTGCTCGGGCTCGCCCGGGGATCCGGCGCCGCCAGCCTGCACGGCATGGCGCGGTCGACGCCCGCGCGCACGGCCGGCGCCGTCCACCTGCGGCCGCTGCTCGGGATCCGCGCGGCCATCACGCGCGCGGCGTGCGCCGACCAGGGCCTCGACCCGTGGCAGGACCCGCACAACGCCGACCCCTCCTACGCCCGCGTCCGCGTCCGCCACGACGTGCTGCCCGTGCTCGAACGCGAGCTCGGCCCCGGGATCGCCGTGGCCCTCGCCCGCACGGCCGACCAGCTGCGCGAGGACGACGACGCGCTCGAGCACTTCGCCGCCGAGATGGTCGAGGAGATCGCGGACCACGCCGAGGCGGGCATCTCCCTCGAGGTGGCCTCGCTCCTCGCCGCGCCGCCC
Source organism: Clavibacter sp. (assembly GCF_014802555.1). Taxonomy (NCBI): domain Bacteria; kingdom Bacillati; phylum Actinomycetota; class Actinomycetes; order Micrococcales; family Microbacteriaceae; genus Clavibacter; species Clavibacter sp. The sequence goes on from NZ_JAAVCB010000084.1 coordinate 580, forward strand.
GCGCTGCGGCACCGGCTGATCCGGCTCGCCGCGCGCGAGGAGTTCGCGGCGCACCTCTCGCGGACGCACGTCCTGGAGGTCGCGCGGCTCGTCACCGACTGGCACGGGCAGGGGCCGGTCGACCTGCCGGGCGTTAGGGTTCTACGCAAGGACGAGCTCATCGTCCTCAGCGCCAGGACGACGGAAGAGTGACATGAGATCCACCGACATCGCCGACGACCTGACCGAGGTCCTCCACACCCAGGAGGAGATCCACGGCCGCATCGCCGAGATGTGCCGCGAGATCGAGCGCGACAACCCGGGGGAGGACCTGCTCCTCGTGGGCGTGCTGAAGGGCGCGGTCATGGTCATGGCCGACCTCGCGCGCGAGCTCGCGCTTCCCATCCACATGGACTGGATGGCGGTCAGCTCCTACGGCTCCGGCACCAAGTCGAGCGGCGTCGTCCGCATCCTCAAGGACCTCGACGCCGACCTCACCGGCCGCCGCGTGCTCATCGTCGAGGACATCATCGACTCCGGCCTCACGCTCTCCTGGCTGCTGGCGAACCTGCGCTCCCGCGGCGCCGCGAGCGTCGAGGTGTGCGCCCTGCTGCGCAAGCCCGAGGCCGCGAAGATCGCCGTCGACGTGAAGTACGTGGGCTTCGAGATCCCGGACGACTTCGTGGTCGGCTACGGCCTCGACTACGCCGAGCGGTACCGCAACCTCCGCGACGTGGCGATCCTCGCGCCGCACGTCTACAGCTGACGCGCGCCGCTCCTCCCATCCGCCTCTTCGCCGGCGCACGTTCGGCTGGCGGCGAACACCACGGCCACGCTCAGACGGCCGCTTGTATCCTCGAGACATCTCGTCGCCGTACGGCGCGGCACGGGCAGAAAGGTGTCGGGCCCGCGCCCCTACGCTCATGAACTTCAAGAAACTCCTCCGCAGCCCGATCCTCATCGTCGTCCTCGCCATCGTCGTGGTGTCGGTGGGCTTCAGCCTCATCACCGGATCCGGCTACAAGACCATCACCACGCAGCACGGCCTCGAGCTGATCCAGGACGGCAAGGTCGCCTCCGCCAAGATCATCGACGGCGAGCAGCGCGTGGACCTCACGCTCGCGAGCGCCGACGGCGACAACGGCACCATGGTGCAGTTCAACTACGTCGCGCAGCGCGGCGGCGAGATCGTCTCCGCCATCACGACCGCGAACCCCGCCGAGGGCTTCGACGACCAGGTGCCCCAACCGAGCTGGTTGCTGTCGGCGTTCAGCATCCTGCTGCCGCTGCTGCTCATCGGCTTCTTCATCTGGATCATGTTCTCCGGCATGCAGGGCGGCGGGAACCGCGTCATGCAGTTCGGCAAGTCGAAGGCGAAGCTCGCCTCCAAGGACTCGCCGAAGGTCACGTTCGCGGACGTCGCCGGGGCGGACGAGGCCATCGAGGAGCTCGAGGAGATCAAGGACTTCCTCAAGGAGCCCGCCAAGTTCCAGGCCGTCGGCGCCCGCATCCCCAAGGGCGTGCTGCTGTACGGCCCTCCCGGCACCGGCAAGACGCTCCTCGCGCGCGCCGTCGCGGGTGAGGCGGGCGTGCCCTTCTACTCGATCTCCGGATCCGACTTCGTCGAGATGTTCGTGGGCGTCGGCGCGAGCCGTGTGCGCGACCTCTTCGAGCAGGCCAAGCAGAACGCGCCGGCCATCATCTTCGTCGACGAGATCGACGCGGTCGGCCGCCACCGCGGTGCCGGCGTCGGCGGCGGCAACGACGAGCGCGAGCAGACGCTCAACCAGCTCCTGGTGGAGATGGACGGCTTCGACGTCAAGACCAACGTCATCCTCATCGCGGCCACCAACCGGCCCGACGTGCTCGACCCCGCGCTCCTGCGCCCCGGCCGCTTCGACCGCCAGATCGGCGTCGATGCCCCCGACCTGCAGGGCCGCAAGCAGATCCTCGAGGTGCACGGGCGCGGCAAGCCGCTCGCCGCGGGCGTCGACCTCGAGGTCCTCGCGCGGAAGACCCCGGGCTTCACCGGCGCCGACCTCGCCAACGTCCTCAACGAGGCCGCGCTCCTCACGGCGCGCTCCAACGCGCAGCTGATCGACGACCGTGCCCTCGACGAGGCCGTCGACCGCGTCATGGCCGGCCCCCAGCGCCGCAGCCGCATCATGCGCGACCACGAGAAGCTCATCACCGCGTACCACGAGGGCGGCCACGCGCTCGCGGCGGCGGCCATGAACAACACGGATCCCGTCACGAAGGTCACGATCCTGCCGCGCGGCCGCGCCCTCGGCTACACGATGGTGCTGCCGCTGGAGGACAAGTACTCCGTCACCCGCAACGAGCTGCTCGACCAGCTGACGTACGCCATGGGCGGCCGCGTCGCGGAGGAGATCGTGTTCCACGACCCCACCACGGGCGCGTCGAACGACATCGAGAAGGCCACGTCGACCGCGCGTCGCATGGTCACCGAGTACGGCATGAGCGCCAAGATCGGATCCGTGAAGCTCGGCTCCAGCTCCGGCGAGCCGTTCCTCGGCCGCGACCTCGGCGGCAGCCGCGACTACTCGGAGGACATGGCCCTCACGGTCGACGCCGAGGTGCGCGCGCTCCTCGACGGCGCGCACGACGAGGCGTGGCAGGTCATCAACGACAACCGCGACGTGCTCGACCGCCTGGCCACCGAGCTGCTCGAGAAGGAGACGCTCGACCACGACCAGCTCGCGGCGATCTTCGCGGACGTGAAGAAGCTGCCGCCGCGCCCGCAGTGGCTCTCGAGCGACAAGCGCCCGCTGTCCGACCTGCCTCCCGTGCCCATGCCGCAGAAGGCGCCCATCGACCAGGGCGTCGTCGACGGCGCGGTCGACTCGGAGCCGCCGGCCGGCAAGCCGAAGCGCTCGCCCTTCCCGCGTCCCGCGACGGCGTGACCTGAGTGGGCGTCGACCGGGCGCGCATCGAGGCGGCCGTGGCCGAGCTGATCCTCGCGATCGGCGAGGACCCCGCCCGGGAGGGTCTCGCGACCACCCCGGCGCGCGTGGCCGAGGCCTACGGCGAGTTCTTCGCGGGCGTCGGCGCGGATCCGCTCCGGCACCTCCAGGAGACGTTCCCGCTGCCCGAGACGGACGCGGCCCCGCAGCCCGTCATCGTGACGGGCATCGCGTTCCGCTCCATCTGCGAGCACCACCTGCTGCCGTTCACCGGCGTCGCCCACCTGGCCTACGTGCCGGGGGAGCGGATCGTCGGCCTCGGCCGCCTGCCGCGCGTGGTCGACGACCTCGCCTCCCGCCCGCAGATGCAGGAGCGGCTGGGCGAGCAGATCGCCGAGGCGCTCGAGCACGGCCTCGGGGCGCGCGGCGTCGCCGTGATCCTCGACGCGGCGCACGGCTGCGTCACCGCGCGCGGCACTCGGCAGGCCGGCAGCACGACCATCACCATCGCGGCGCGCGGATCGCTCGCGGAGCCGGCGGCGCGCGCCGAGGTGCTCGCGCTGCTGCCCGCGGCGTCCGGGCGGGACCGGCCGTGACCACGACTCCGCCCGTCGCGCGCACGCTCGTGATGGGGATCCTCAACGCCACGCCCGACTCGTTCAGCGACGGCGGACGCCACCTCGCCCTCGACGACGCGCTCGCGCACGCCCGACGGATGGTCGCTGCGGGCGCGGACCTCGTCGACGTGGGCGGGGAGTCCACCCGTCCGGGTGCCGCGCGCGTCGACGCAGCGGAGGAGCGGGCGCGCGTCGTGCCCGTGGTCCGCGAGCTCGCCGCGGAGGGGATCGCCGTGAGCGTCGACACCATGCGCGCCGCGACCGCGGAGGCCTGCGTCGCCGTCGGGGCGCGGATCGTCAACGACGTGTCCGGCGGTCTCGCGGATCCGGGCATGGCCGCGGTCGTCGCCGGCGCCGACGTCGACTACGTGGCGATGCACTGGCGCGGCCACAGCGACATGATGGCCGCGCGCGCGACGTACGCCGACACCGTGGGCGAGGTGCGCGACGAGCTGCTCGCGCGCATCGACGCGCTCGTGGCCGCGGGGCTGGATCCCGCCCGCGTCATCCTCGACCCTGGTCTCGGCTTCGCGAAGGACGCCGCGCACGACTGGCAGCTGCTCGGATCCCTCGACGCGCTCACGGGCCTCGGCCACCGCGTGCTCGTGGGCGCGTCCCGCAAGCGCTTCCTCGGACGGCTGCTGCCGGAGGGTGCGGGCGTCGAGGACCGCGACGTGCCGACCGCGGTCGTCAGCGCGCTCTCCGCACGAGCGGGGGCGTGGGCCGTGCGCGTGCACGACGTCGCGTCCACCCGCGCCGCGATCGGGGTCGAGGCGGCGTGGGCGCGCGGCCGGGCCGAGGCGCTCGACGCCGCATCCGCCGGGTGGTCCGCCGCCGGTCTGTCAGAGTAGGAGCATGAGCGCCGTGAGCCAGGACCGTGTCGTCGTCGCCCCGCAGGCGGTGCTCGTCCGCACCGCGGTCGCCGCGCTCGTCGCCTCCGTGATCCTCGGCGTCGGCCTGACCGTCCCGGCCGACCTCGCCGCCGACTCGGGCGCCGCGGTCGTCGTGGCGAAGGTCGTGGCCATCGTGCTCGGGTTGATCGGCTCGCTCGGCAGCGCCTACGCATCCGTCGTGCTGCTGTCTCCCGTGCTCACCACCGTCGGCGCCCTGCTCTGGCCGACCGCCGTCGTGCTGCTCGGCACGCCGCTCGGCATCGTGTGCGCCCTCGCCTTCGCGCCGGTCGCCCCCGAGGGCGACGCGTCGGACCCCGTCCTCGCGCTGGTCGCCGCCGTGCTCGCGGTCCTCGGGATCGCCGCCGCGATCGCCTGCGCCGTCGTCCAGCGCCGCGTCGCGCGCCTCGCCGCCAACGCCCGCCGCGTGACCGAGACCGGCCGCCGGACCGCCGCGATCGTCACAGCCGTGCAGCGCCTCGACGGATCCGGCGACGCCGTCCGCGCGCGCCTCACGGTCGCCTTCACCGACGCCGACGGCCGCGACCACCACGTCACGCGCACCGTGACGACGGCCGATCGCCTGCTCCCTGCCGTCGGCGGCAAGCTGCCGCTCTGGTACGACCCGGCCGACCCGGGCGACCTCCCCTCCATCGTCGTGGGCCGCTCATGGTGACGGGCCTCCCGACCGACCGCATCCTCCTCACCGGCCTCCGCGTGCACGCCCACCACGGCGTCTTCGCCGAGGAGCGCCGCGACGGCCAGCCGTTCGTGATCGACCTCGAGGTCGCCCTCGACCTCGCGCCCGCGGGCGGCAGCGACGAGCTCGGCCGCACGCTGCACTACGGCGAGCTGGCCGACGAGGTCGCCGCGGCGGCCGAGCGCGATCCGGTCGACCTCATCGAGACGCTCGCCGAGCGCGTCGCGGGCGTCGTGCTCGCGCATCCCGTCGCGCGGTGGGTCCGCGTCACGGTGCACAAGCCGGACGCGCCGATCGCGGTGCCGTTCGACGACGTGGCCGTCGTGATCGAGCGGGCGTCCGCGCTGCCGGCGCCGGGGGAGACCGTGCGCGCGGTCGTGGCCGTCGGATCCAACCTCGGCGACCGGCGGGCGACCATCGAGCGCGCGCTGGCCCTAATCGACGAGGTGCCCGGCCTCCGCGTCGTGCGCTCCTCGGATCTCGTGGAGTCGGTCGCTGTGACGCCCGCGGGGGAGGACCCGACGAAGCCCGGCTACCTCAACGGCGTCGTGCTGGTGGACGCGGCGATCGGCCCGCACGCGCTGCTCGACGCGCTGGCCGGGATCGAGCGCGACCTCGGCCGCGTGCGCGCGGAGCGCTGGGGCGACCGGACGATCGACCTCGACGTCGTCGCGCACGGCGATGCGCGGATCCACGACGACCGCCTCACGCTGCCCCACCCGCGCGCCGCCGAGCGCGCGTTCGTGCTCGCCCCGTGGCTGCAGGCGGATCCCGACGCGGAGCTGCCCGGCCGCGGCCGCGTGGACGCGCTGCTCGCGGCGCTCGAGCCCGACGCCGCCGATCCGGCCGCCGCCGCGGTCCCCGCCGCCTCCGCCGCGGAGGCACGCGCATGACCCGCACGCGCTCCACCACCCTCATCGCCCTCCTCATCGCCGGCGCGGCCGTCGGCTGGTTCGCCGAGAACGCGCTCCTCATGAGCGGGCGCGCGCTCCTCATCCCGCCGCTCACGCTCGGGGCGACGCTCCTCATCATCGGCATCGTGCTGCTCGCGCTCGCCCGCCCCATCCGCCGCTCGACGCTCGGCCGCACGCCCGGCCGCGTCGACCCGTTCCGTGCCACGCGCGTCGTGCTGCTGGCCAAGGCGTCGGCGCTCGCGGGGGCGCTGCTCACCGGCGTCACCGGGGGAGTGCTGGCCTTCGTGCTGGCCCGGCCCGTGCTGCCCGGCGCGTCCTCCGTGGGGCTCGCGGTGGCCGGTACGGTGGGAGCCGTCGTCCTCCTCGTCGCCGGGCTGGTCGCCGAGCACTGGTGCACGGTCCCGCCCGACGACCGGGACGACTCGCGCCCCGGGGATCCGGCGCGCGAGCTCTCGTAGGACCCCGCGGCACCACCGCCCGCGGGAACCGCAGCACCCAGAGGAGCACCGTGACCCCGAACGTCGACCCGCACGGCGTCTCCTGGCGCCGCGTCTCCCCGCGCCTCGTCGGCGTCGAGCTGGTGGGCGGCGTGATCACCGCCCTCGTGCTCGGCGGCATCGCGGCGTTCCTCTTCGCTGTCGACGCGCCGCGCTGGCTGCCGATCGTGCTGGGCGCCGCCGCGCTCGTCGAGCTGGTGGTGACGCTCGTGATCGTCCCGCGGCGCGTGCGGGCGATGGGGTACCAGCTGCGCGACGACGACCTCGTCTTCCGCCGCGGCATCATGTGGACCCGCATCGTCGCCGTGCCGTACGGCCGGATGCAGCTCGTCGACATCACGCGCGGCCCCGTCGGCCGCGTGCTCGGCCTCGCCGACCTCAAGCTCGTGACCGCGGCGGCCGCGGCGAGCATCCAGATCCCCGGGCTCACGAACGCCGACGCCGAGGAGCTCCGCGACCGGCTGGTGGCCCTCGCCGAGACGCGCCGGGCCGGGCTGTGAGCGATCCGACGCCCGAGGATCCGGCGGCCGGCCCGCCCGCCGCCGCGCCCGCCGGGTCCGCACCCGGACCGGGATCCGCCGCCGTCCCCGCGGCCGAGGCCCTCATCGCGGAGGAGCTGACCGACGGCGACTGGCACCGCCTCCACCCCGCCACGCCCGTGCTCCGCGGCGGTGTCCTCTTCATCGTCGCGATCGGCTTCCTCGTCTCGTCCCTGCGCGAGCAGCTCGTGGAGCAGTTCGTGCCCGGCCAGCGGCGGGACGGCGAGCAGGACCTCATCCCGATGCTGGTGGAGACCGGCAGCCTCATCTGGGTGATCGTCGCCCTCCTCGCCTTCACCGTGCTCGCCGTCGGCGTCTCCTACCTCTCGTGGCGGATGCACACGTTCCGCGTCACCGAGGAGACCGTCGAGGTGCGCAGCGGCATCGTCTCCCGCACCAACCGGCGGGCCCGGCTCGACCGGATCCAGGGCGTCAACATCGTGCGCCCGCTCATCGCGCGGCTCATCGGCGCGGCCAAGCTCGAGATTCAGGTCGCGGGCAACGACGCCAACCTGCCGCTGCAGTACCTCCGCTCGCGCGACGCGGACGCGTTCCGCCTGCGCGTGCTGCGGCTCGCGTCGGGCGCGCGGGCCGACGCGGCCGGATCCCGTCCCGCGGCCCGCGCCGCGGTCGGCGGCACCGCGCGCGGCTTCGTCGGATCCCGCGTCGACGACTTCCTCGCGCCCGAGCTCGACCCGGACGCCGCGCCGCCCCAGTCCGTCGTGCGCATCCCGGTCCCGCGCCTCGTCGGTGCCGTGCTCCTCTCGGCGCCCACGGTCGTGCTCGTGCTGTTCGTGGCGGTCGGGATCCCGCTCATCGTCCGCTTCGAGGCCTGGTACCTGCTCGTGCCGCTGCTGCCGATGCTGCTGGGATCCGCCGGCTTCTTCGTGCGCCGCATCACGCGCTCGCTCCGCTACAGCGTGGCCGGCACGCCCGACGGCGTCCGGGTCGGGTTCGGCCTGCTCTCGACGAGCAACGACACCATCCCGCCCGGCCGGATCCACGCGGTCGAGGTCGTCCAGCCGCTGCTCTGGCGCGCGTCCGGCTGGTGGGAGATCCGCATCACGCGCGCCTCGCACTCCTCGTCGCCGGGCGCCGCGGGCCAGCAGAACACGTCGATCCTCCCGGTGGGCGACCGCCGGGACGTCGACCGCGTCCTCGGCCTCGTCCTGCCCGACCTCGTGGGCGAGCAGGCACTCCGGCTCGTCGCCGTCGGCATGACCGGCCGCGGCGGGGAGGACGACGGCTTCACCACGTCGCCGCGCCGGGCGTGGATCCTCAAGCCCTTCTCCTGGCGCCGCACGGGCTTCGCGGTCGACGCGTCCGCGTTCCTCGTCCGCCGCGGCATGATCTGGCGCCGCCTCGTCATCGTCCCGCACGCCCGCACGCAGGGGGTGGACCTCACGCAGGGTCCCATCGACCGCCGCCTCGACCTCGTCTCGGTGCGCGCCGCGACGGTCGCCGGACCCGTGGACACGCGGCTCGGCGCCATCGACCGCGCCACGGGCATGGAGCTGTCGACCCGGCTGGTCGCGGCCGCCGTGGCATCGGCCCGGTCCGACACGTCCGCGCACTGGGGCGCCGAGGCCGCGAGCTGGCCGGCGCCGGGATCCGCGTCGGCCGCGGCTGCTGCAGCGCCGGCCGCCGCCGCGCCCGCA
>NZ_JAAVCB010000085.1:0-24230 GCF_014802555.1 Clavibacter sp.
GAACGGGGCATTAGCGTGAGTCACGAAGACCTCCGGTGATGACGTGTGCTTGGTAACTCACATCGTCCCGGAGGTCTTCGCTATCCGCCCCAGCGTTCACAACCTCCCGAGGAACTACAACTAGGCGACCGGGCGGCTCGTCGGCAGGGCGGCGTCGCTCCCGCAGAAGTCGAGGATCGCGCCCTCGAGCACGTCGGCGAGCTGCCGGACGGAGTCGACCTCGGCCCACTCCTCGTCCGCGTGCGCGCCGCCGCCCGTGACGCCCAGGAGGATGCACGGGATGCCGGCCTCGTGCACGAGTCCCGCGTCGGTCCAGAAGGGCTCGCCGCGGTGCGGGACGGGCGATCCGGTGACGCGCATCCCGCTGTCGAGCACGGCGCGCGCGAGCGGCCCGTCGACGTCGGCCTCGAAGGCGGCGCGGGCGACGAGGACCCCGAGCTCGGCGTCCATGCCCGGCGTGCGGGCGGCGACCGCGTCGAGCGCCGTTCGCAGCTCGGCCTCCACGTCCGCCGTCGACTGGCCGGGGAGGAACCGCCGCTCGAGCGTGAGCACGCAGGAGTCGGCGACCGTGGCCGCATCCGAGCCGCCGTGGATCCGGGAGACGCGCACCGCGCCCGTGCCGAGGAGCGGGTGGCGCGGCCCGGCCGCGAGGCGCTCGGCGAGCGCGTCGAGGTCGCGCAGCACGAGGCCCGCGTGCGCGATCGCGTCGACGCCCTGCTCCGGCATCGATCCGTGCGCCGCGCGCCCGCGCAGGCGGACCTCGTACCAGCCGAAGCCGCGGTGGGCCACGATCGCCTCCGACTGGCTGGGCTCGGAGATCACCGCGCCGTCGATCCGCGTGTCGGCCGCGGCGAGGGCCCGCAGCGCCTCCTCGGTGCCGAGGCTCGCGAACTCCTCGTCGGCGACGAGCGCGAGCACGACGTCCCCGCGCGTGCCGATCCGCCGGGCGCGGTCGGCCGCGACCATCATCGCGGCGAGGCCCGCCTTCATGTCGAAGGCGCCGCGGCCGAGGAGGCGTCCGTCCTCGACCCGGGGACGCAGGCCGCCGCGCTCGGGGTCGCCGGGCGGGACGGTGTCGAGGTGCCCGTCCAGCAGGATCGTGCGGCCGCCGCCCGTGCCGCGCGCGGTGGCGAGCACGGTCGGACGCCCGGGGGCGTCCTCGAGCACGCGCACGTCGAAGCCGCGGGCGCGGAGCCAGGCGGCGACGTGGGCGGCGACGGCGGTCTCGCCCGCGGCTCCAGCCACGAGGTCGGGGTTGGTCGAGTCGATGCGGATCAGCTCGGCGGCGAGGTCGACGGGATCCACGAGGCCGGCGGTGCCGACGGTGCCGGCGTCGGACCCCGGCACGGCGCCGCTCACGCGCGCGGCGGCAGGTCGTCGGCGGGCAGCGCGGAGACAGTCTCGTCGGCGTCGTCGACCAGGCGCAGCGCGCTCTGCGGCACGACGACCCGGCGACCGGCGGCGCCGTCGTCGTCCGAGCCGAGCTCCACGACCCAGGCGCGGCCGCGCGCGGTCGGCACGGGGCTGACGCTGCGCAGGCCGTCGGATGCGGAGGCGACCACGAGGCCGACGGGCTCGCCGTCGAGCGCGGGGTCGCCGGTGGCGGCCGCGCCGTCGAGGATCACGACCACGGCCCCGACCCCGATCGCGTGCGTCTCCGCGCTCCCCCGCTCGCCCTCTAATCCGTCCCGGCCGCGTCTCATCCACGTGCCCCGATCCTCCCATCGGCGGCTCCCGACGGCCGTCCGGCGCGCGGCCCGCGCCGCCCGCACGGGCGACGCCCGGCCGACCTCGGTAGCGTGGGGATCCCATCCGCCAGAGGAGTCCGCGTGCCCCGTCCCACCGACATCATCATCAGCCCGCTCGACGGGAAGCGCGCCGTCGTCACCGGCGGCAACAGCGGCCTCGGCCTCGAGACCGCCCGTCGGCTCGCCGCGGCCGGCGCCTCCGTCGTGCTCACCTCGCGCGACCCGGAGCGCGGCGAGGACGCGGCGGGCACCATCCGCGACCGCCACCCCGGCGTCCACGTGGAGGTCGGATCCCTCGACCTCGCCGACCTCGCCTCCGTGCGCGCCTTCGCCGACCGCGAGGTCGAGCGCGGGCCGATCGACATCCTCGTCGACAACGCCGGCGTCATGGCCCCGCCGGACCGGCGCGAGACGCGCGACGGCTTCGAGATCCAGCTCGGCACGAACCACCTCGGCCACTTCGCGCTGACCGGCCTGCTGCTGCCTGCGCTCCGGGCGGCCGACGCGCCTCGCGTGGTCGTCGTCTCGAGCCTCGCGCACTGGATGGGCCGCATCGCGTTCGGCGACCTCCAGTCCGAGCGGCGCTACAGCCCCTGGGCGGCCTACGGCCAGGCCAAGCTCGCGAACCTGCTCTTCATGCGCCGCCTGCAGGCGCTGTCGGATGAGCGCGCGTGGGGCCTCACGTCCGTCGCCGCGCACCCCGGCGTCACCTCCACGAACCTCGCGAAGAACGGTCCGGGATCCGGGCCCCAGGGCGTCATGAGCGACCTGGCGGCCAAGTTCGGGCCGGCCGCGATGGGCCAGGACGTGCGCGTGGGCGCGCTCCCGCAGATCCAGGCGGCGACCGGCCTCGGCGTGCACCCGGGCGACTACTACGGGCCCGCGGGCCCCGGCGGGATGAGAGGCATGCCGCACCTCGCCGTCTCGAGCCCGTGGTCGAAGGACCCCGAGCTCGCCCGCCGTCTCTGGGACGCGTCCGAGCAGCTCACCGGGGTCGTCTACCCCGCGTAGCCCCTGATCGATGGACGGCCGATGCGCCCGGGCCACGCCCGGGCGCATTCCCTATGGTGGGGACATGATCTTCGACGCCGACCGCCCCTGGGTACGCAGCTACGCGGACGGGGTGTCGGCCGACATCCCTCCCGTCATCGGGTCCCTGGTCGACATGGTCGAGCGCTCGATCCAGCGGCACGCGAAGGCGGTCGCGCTCGAGTTCTTCGGGCGCGAGACGACCTACCGCGAGATGGGCGACCATATCTCCCGCGCCGCGGAGGGCCTGCGCCGCCTGGGCGTCCGGAAGGGCGACCGCGTCGCGCTCGTGCTGCCGAACTGCCCGCAGCACATCGTCGCCTTCTACGCGGTGCTCCGGCTCGGCGCGATCGTCGTGGAGCACAACCCGCTCTACACGCCGCGCGAGCTGCGCCACCAGTTCGAGGACCACGGGGCCCGCGTCGTCATCGCCTGGAACACGGTCGTCGGCACCATCCAGGACATGCCGCGCGACGTGCCCGTCGACACCATCGTCTCGGTCGACCTGCCCGCCGCGATGCCTCTCGCCACGCGCCTCAAGCTCCGCCTCCCGGTGCCGGCCGCCCGCCGCGCCCGCGCCGCGATCACCGCGCCCGTCGAGGACACCGTCACCTGGGAGCAGCTCGTCGACCACCGCCGGATCGCCGCGTCCCGCCCGAAGCCCGAGCTCGACGACGTCGCGATCCTCCAGTACACGAGCGGCACCACGGCGAGCCCGAAGGGAGCGATCCTCACCCATCGCAACCTGCACGCCAACGCCATGCAGGGCCGCGCCTGGGTGCCCGGCCTCGCGGACGGCGGCGAGACCGTCTACGGCGTGCTGCCCATGTTCCACGCCTACGGCCTCACGCTCTGCCTCACCTTCGCCATGGCGATCGGCGCCCGCCTCGTGCTCTTCCCCAAGTTCGACGTGGACCTCGTGCTCGCCGCCGCGCGGAAGCACCCGCCGACGTTCCTGCCCGCCGTCCCGCCCATCTACGAGCGGCTCGCGCGCGGCGCGAAGGAGAAGCGCGTCGACCTCACGGGCGTCCGCTTCGCGATCTCCGGCGCCATGAACCTGCCGGTGTCCACCGTCGAGCTGTGGGAGGGCCTCACGGGCGGCTACCTCGTGGAGGGCTACGGCCTCACCGAGACGTCGCCCGTCGCGCTTGGCAACCCCATCGGCCCGTCGCGCCGGCCCGGCACCGTGGGCGTCCCGTTCCCGAGCACCGAGGTGCGGGTGGTGGATCCCGAGGATCCCGACGTCGACCGCGCGCCGGGCGAGGAGGGCGAGCTGCTCATCCGCGGGCCGCAGGTGTTCCAGGGCTACTGGCGTCGGCCCGACGAGACGCGCGCCGCGCTCCTCGACGGCGGCTGGTTCCGCATGGGCGACATCGTGCGCGTCGACGCCGACGGCTTCACGACCATCGTCGACCGGATGAAGGAGCTCATCATCACGGGCGGCTTCAATGTCTCCCCCAGCGAGGTCGAGGACGTCGTGCGCGGCGCGCCGGGCGTGCAGGGCGTCGCCGTGGTCGGGCTCCCGTCGGCGGACGGCGGGGAGGACGTCACGGCCGCGGTCGTGCTGGATCCGGGTGCCAGGCTCGACGAGGCCGCGATCCGCGCGTACTGCCGCGAGCACCTCACCGCCTACAAGGTGCCGCGCCGCGTCGTGCGGGTGGATGCGCTCCCCACCTCGCTCATCGGCAAGGTGCTGCGCCGCCAGGTGCGCGAGGACCTGCAGCGCGAAGGCTGACCGCCGCCTGGCAGGACCGGCCCCGGGCACGGTCGGCGGGACGCGACCGTCCTACGGTGGATGAGCACGCTTCGTGCACCAACCATCGAAGGAGCCACATGACTCGAGGCATCGCCGTCGTCACCGGAGGATCGGCCGGACTGGGCCGAGCGACCGTACGGGAGCTCGCGAACCGCGGCTGGGACGTCGCCGTCCTCGCGCGCGGCGAGGACGGGCTCGCGGGCGCCGTCGCCGACATCGAGGCGCGCGGGCGCCGCGGTCTCGGCATCTCCACCGACGTCGCCGACCGCCTGGCCGTCGAGGCCGCCGCCGATCGCGTCGAGGACGAGCTCGGCCCCATCGACCTCTGGGTCAACGACGCCATGGTCGGCGTCTTCGGCGAGTTCCTCACCACGGATCCGGCCGACTTCGAGCGCGCCACCGCGGTCAACTACTTCGGCTTCGTCAACGGGACGCGCGCCGCCCTCAGCCGCATGGTGCCGCGCGACAGCGGCCACGTGATCCAGGTCGGCTCGGCGCTCGCCCACCGCGGGATCCCGCTGCAGGCCGCCTACTGCGCGGCCAAGCACGCCGTGCAGGGCTTTACGGAGTCGGTGACGACCGAGCTGATCCACAACAAGAGCTCGGTCACGATCTCCACGGTCGACATGCCCGCGCTCAACACGATCCAGTTCAACTGGGTGAAGTCACAGTTGCCGCACCACCCGCAGCCCGTGCCGCCGATCTTCGAGCCCGAGGTGGGCGCGCAGGCCATCGCCGCCGTCGCCGAGAAGCCGAAGCGCCGCAACTGGGTGGGCGAGCCCACGGTCATGACGGTGCTCGGCAACCGCTTCGTCGCGAACTGGCTCGACGGCTACCTCGCGAAGACCGGCTACTCCGGCCAGCAGGCCGCGGACAAGACGCAGCCGATGCTGACGACCAACCTGTACACGCCCACCGCGGGCGACCAGGGTGCGCGCGGCATCTTCAGCGACCGGGCCCGCACGATGAGCCCGCAGGTCTGGATCATCCGCAACCGCGCGAAGACCGTCGCGATCGGCGCGGGCGCCCTCCTCTCCGGCGTCGTCGCCGGGGCCGCCGCCCTGCGTCGCCGATAGCCTCGACGCATGGGTGACATCGACGCGATCGTGGTCGGCTCCGGGCCGAACGGGCTGGCCGCGGCCGTGACGATGGCGCGCGCGGGCCTGCGGGTCGAGGTGCACGAGCGGGCGGACACGATCGGCGGCGGCAGCCGCACGGCCGAGCTCACGCTCCCGGGCTTCCACCACGACATCTGCTCGGCGGTGCACCCGATGGCGCTCGCGTCCGGGTTCTTCCGGGCGTTCCAGCTCGACCGGCGGATCGACCTCGTCGTGCCGGAGATCTCCTACGGGCACCCCCTCGACGGCGGCGTCTCGGGCATCGCCTACCGCGACATCGACCGCACGGCGGACGCGCTCGGCGTCGACGGGCGCGCATGGCGGCAGCTCATGGGGTCGCTCGCGGCCTCCGCCGACCGGGTCGCGCAATTCACCAACGGCCCGCTCCTCCAGGTGCCGCGCCACCCGCCCACCGCCATCCGCCTGGGGCTCCGCGCGCTCGAGCAGGGCTCGCCGCTGTGGAACGCGCGCTTTCGGGGCGACGTGGCGCCGGCCATGTTCACGGGCATCGCGGCCCACGCGATCCAGACCATGCCGAGCGTGTCCACGGCCGCGGCTGCGCTCTCCCTCGGCGCGTACGCGCACGCGCGCGGCTGGCCGGTGCCGATCGGCGGCAGCCAGTCCATCGTCGACGCGATGGTCGCCGACCTGCGGGCCCATGGCGGCGAGGTCGTCACGGGATCCGAGGTCCGGACGCTGCACGAGCTGCCGGCCGCCCGCGCGGTGCTCCTCGACACCAGCGCCCGGGCACTCTCGCGCATCGCGAGCGACCGGCTGCCCGCCCGCTACCTCCGCGCGATCCGCCGCTTCCGCTACGGCAACGCAGCCTCCAAGGTCGACTTCGCGCTCTCGGGCCCCGTTCCGTGGACGGATCCCGAGCTGCGGAAGGCGGGCACGCTGCACGTGGGCGGCACCCGCGCGGAGATCCAGCGCGCCGAGCACGAGGTCGCCGCGGGGCGACACAGCGACGACCCGTACGTGCTCGTCGCGCAGCCCTCCATCGACGACCCCGGCCGCGCGCCCGAGGGGAAACACGTGCTCTGGGCCTACACGCACGTGCCCGCGGGATCCACGGTCGACCAGACCGAGGTCATCACGCGGCAGATCGAGCGCTTCGCCCCGGGCTTCCGCGACCTGATCCTCGCCTCGTCCAGCATCGACGCCGTGGGCATGGAAGAGCACGACCCCAACTACATCGCCGGCGACATCGCGGCCGGCGCCGCGAGCGTGTGGCAGCTGCTTGCCCGTCCCGTGCTCTCGCCAGACCCGTGGCGCACGCCCGCCGCGGGAGTCTACCTGGCCTCGAGCTCGGCGACGCCCGGGCCCGGCGTGCACGGCATGGCCGGGTACCAGGCGGCACGCAGCGCGCTGCGGCACGAGTTCGGGATCGAGCGCGGGCCGGACCTCTCGATGTGACGCGTGCGTCGGTGGCATCGACGCGACGGCGCCGTCACATCGGCGTTATCCGCACACCCGCCGGCACCCGGAACCCCTCCGGCGTCACCGCATCCGCCTTGGCCACCGCCTGCGTGAGCAGATCCTCCACCCGCACCAACCCGGAACCTGCAGCGACCGTCACCCGCGCACCCGCGCCCACCACACGCCCCGCGACAGACGCCACATCGGCCGCCTCCGCGACACGATCCCCCACCGCACGACCCGCGCGCTCGCTCGCGCGCTCGCTCGCTCGCTCGCGGAGACCCTAGCTAAATCTTTCGCTTTCCTCGATACTTTGGCCATTCATCTTCGGGAGGGAGCAGCTTGCCGAATACTTTTTCCAGCCGACCATCGAGCCAGTCCTCGGGACCATTCTGCAACGTCTTGACCGGATGATCCACGTACTTGATCTCGCGAGAGAGCTGTACATCCGATCTCCCCGGACCCGGCTCGTAGGTGATTCGGTACTCCGTCGGGTGCCCTGCCCCTTGCTGCGCAAGTTGCTTTTCCGCATCTCGCAGCACCGCAACCATCTGATGCTGCAAGCGGAGCATGCGCGAGGAACTGGCATCCACACCACACAGGTCATCCGGGTAGACAACTCGGCCATCCTGCTCGAAGAGCATATTGGCATATCATTGCCCGGGTTCCGACGCCGCATAGATGCACATCGCGTTCACCCCTTTGGCTCCGCGTGCATACTCGACACCAAGAGGTATCCAACTATTGGTGAGGCTCTGGATGGCTTCTTGTTCAGTTCTTGACACTCTCGCCCCCATCGGTAGGATTCCGCGAATACCGACTTCCCGTTGAACACGGAATCAATATGAAGACCATCTGGTCGGCCCGTGACGGCGTCGACTCGGACGTCGACGCCAACGTGACCCGGGGGTGTGGATTTCAGCGCCCTCGCCCGTTGTCGGTCGATGTCCGCATAGCACGCCTGTTGATGTCCCCGAATTGCGACACGCGGTCGTCGAGCTTGGGTGATCCGCCGAACCAGTCCGCAATCACATGCCCCGCGTGGTCGCCGAAGAGCTTACCTCAGGCACGTCGTTTGCGCCGCAGCCGCCCGATGTGCGTCTTGAGCTGCAGGTTCTCCGCGATCACTCGGTCGATGTACCAATGCTCATTCGTCCGATACAGGTACTCGCGCTCGCCCGTTCGGCCGGTTGACCATGCACGGTGGTCGCGTGTTCGATCAAAAGCCTCCGAACATCTTCTCAAGACGCCCGTCGAGCCAATCCTCTGCACCTTCTTCTAATACCTTGGTCGGGTGGTTCGAATACACGAGCTCGTGGGACAACTGCATGTCCAGTTGACGAGTGAGCAAATCATATGTCAAGCGGTATTGGGTAGGAGATGGGGCACCGGCCTCCTCGAACTGCGCCTCAGCCTCCGCCAAGTATTTGAGTAGATACCTTTGAACTGCAGAGACGCGGTCGTCCCCAGAGTCGACTCCGCGTAGATCGTTGGCGTAGACGATCTCCCCGGCTTGCTCGAAGAACGCATTCGCGTACGAGTGCCCGCGCTCGGACCCGACGTAGACGTAGATCTTTGATAGATCTGGCGCGCCCTCGCTGAACTCCATCGCGATTGACACGCAGCCCGTCGCAAAGTCCTGCAGAATCTCTTCTTGTCTCTTTGGCATTGAGTTCCCTACTGCTTGAAATTGCTCCGGTAGATTCTGCCGTTGATCTTGTATTCGACCTCGAAGCGGGGCGACCTGCCTGTGAGCGGGTCAGGATCCAGCCGGATGTCGAGGAAAATTCGTTCATCAGGATGAGCAGCCTTGCGACCGAGTAGCTTCCTCTCGAGGCGGGCGTATTCTACCAGGTTGTTCTTTTGGGACATCGCGACGATGTTGTCCAGCTTCGGAGAGCCCCCGGCAGCGTCCGCGGCGAGATGTCCCGCATGATCCCCCTGGAGCTTGCCCACAGGATTTCTTTGATGCGGAAGACGTCCTTCATGGGTCTTGAGCTGCAGATCCTGGATGATGACACGGTCGATGTGTCCGTGCTCGTTCGTCCTGTAAAGGTACTCGTGCTCACCTGCCTGGTACCAGGTGCTGGGTTCGAGACTCCTATCCGGCCGCAGATGACTACCGTCACGGACAACAGGCAGATCGTGGATCTCCTGCGGACTCAACGACCGCCAATAGTCGTCTTCAAAGTAGTCGAGGGGCTCGCTGGGTAGCGGATGGGCAACGGAAGTCGCTTCGCGTGAGTGGATCCCGTCCGATCCGCGACTTGGGTCGCCGGTTACTCCACCACGATCGTGACGTCCGATCTGGTCACTGTGTGACGCATGGGCGTCCCCGGCATGATGCCTCACCTCCTCGGGTGTCGACTCGGACGTCGCGCGCTCTTCGGCTCCCCCGCGAGCGTCCGCCCCGTGCTGCTCGACCCCACGCACCGCATCCGCACCCGCAGCACGCCCCACCCCCGGCGCATGCCCCGAACCCGCGGGCGCCTCCACCGTCCCACGTTCCAGAACACCGTGCCCCGCCGCATCCGCGATCTGCGAACGCACACGACCCTCCACCTCCACCCGCAGACCCGCCGGCACCCGGAACCCCTCCGGCGTCACCGCATGCTCCACCACCACCCGCACCAACGGCACCCGCCCGACCGCGTCCCGCAACGCATTCATCACGGGCGCCGTCGCCGCATGCCCCACCGCATCCGCCTTGGCCATGGCCTGCGTCAACAGATCCCCGACCCGCACCAGCCCCGTACCCGCAGCGACCGTGGCCCGCGCACCCGCACCCGCCACACGGCCCGCGACAGACGCCGCATCGGCCGCCTCCGCAACACGACCACCGACCGACGCGACCCGCGCCCCGACCGACACCACCTTCGCCCCCGCCGCGACCTCACCCCCCACCGGGATCAACAACGACCCCACATTCACGAACAACGACCCCGCCGCCCGCGCCGGATCCGACTCCCACTGCTCCCCGCTGCCGACGAACCCCTCCACCATCTGGCGCTGCTTGTCCACCGTCGACCTCGAGAAGTCCCGCATCCACCCCGGCGTCACACCGCTGGAATCATCGGCCAGCATCTGGAAGATCGGCGTCGGCGCGATCAATGCACCCAACCCCTCCACCACACCCAGAGCCGACGCCCCCGCATGACCCCAATCACCCCACGCGCTCGTCTCCGGGTTGTACGAGATCAGGCTCCCCAACCCCTCGGCCATGCTCGTGACCGCATCCCCCGCACCACCCAGGAACGAGCCCACGCACGTCTGACGACCCGACGCCATCTGCCCGAACGGCAACGCCGTCCCCGCCACGGCCGCCGCCGTGAAATCCGTCCCCTGCACCGGCACCGCACACGACGCCCGCGTGGGATCCGCCGCGGCGATCGCGTTCACGCAATCCGCCTGCGCCTCGTCCAACGCCGTCGCCTGAACCGCCACCGCCTTGATCAACTCGTCGTTGCGCTGGTTGTACGGCGGGTAATCCGTCCACTCCACGTGATGCGCAGGAGACGAGTACATCCCCCCGGGCGAGGTCTGCACCGAGCCGTAATCCGTCAACTGCGTCGTCGGCTGATCCCCCACCGCCGGCAGGTCGTATCCCTGCTCCGCCAACGCCACGAACGCGACCGCCTGGGTCTGGAGATCCTTCAGCGTCACCACGATCGGCTCCACGGTGTCCGCGAAGTCCTTCAGGGCCTTCGCCACCTTGGTGAACCCGTCGGCGAGGGCCGTGGTCTCCTGTCCGACCGGCGCCATCACCGCCAGCAACGCCTCCGACTCCGGCGCCTGGTACACCGTCGACATGGTCTGCCACGATGCCACCGCCGACGCACCGTGCTGCGAGACCCCCGTCGACGCCGTCGCCAACGTCGACGCAGCGCTCCGGATGAGATCCGGGGACATGCCCACCCCGGGGATGCTGCCCGGATCGATCAATCCGTCCGCACGGCACATGCCGCCACCCGCGGTCGACGCAGGCGCGTACATCACCGACCACCCGCCCGAGAGGTGAACCAGCTGAAGTCACCGTTCGACGCGGCATCCACCGCCGCCGTCTGCGCCTGCGTCACGTCGGACGCCATGGTCTCATCGGCCTGCACGTAGTCGGTCGTCGCCGTCGCCGCACCGAAGAGGCACGCCGAGATCCGATTCGTGACATCCGTGACCGCTGCTGATTGGGCGTCGAGGAACGCCGCCAGGGAAGCCGGCACCGCGGTGCAGGTCGCCGCCCCGGATGTCACGTCGTCGTGCGCACCGGACACGCCGCCCACCGCGGTCGTCAGGTCGTCGGACGCCTTCTGGACGGCCGTGAGCACGTCCCTCACCCCCTGCGGATCAATGCTGTAGCTCGTCATGGGATCCCTCCCCCGCCTCTCCGGCCAATGCGTGCGCGGACCCGTCCGCCGCGGCCGCGATGGCCTCGACCAGCGCAGCGTCCTCCTCCGCGCCCCACCCGCAGGCGTGGAGGTCCGTCCAATACAGCTCGTGCTCGTCTCCTGGCACCGGCACGCTGCCGCCGAGGATGCGTTCCGCATCGCCGGTGTGCTGGAGCTCGCGTGACCTGGTGACCGTGAGGTGCGTCGGGACACCGATGCGGGTCACGAACGCGGCGCCCCCGTCCCAGAGATCGGTGACACCCAGCTCCGGATCCACCGACGCGGCCCCCACGATGCACTCGGCCATCGACACCGGGCGCGGCGAGACGATGGCCCATTCGCGGTTCACGACGGCCTCCCCGAGAACGCCGCGGCGATCGTCTCCGGACCCAGGTGCCGCGCGGTGGTCGCGAGATCCGCCCAGGCCGCCGCCTCTCCCCCGCCGAACGACATCAGGAGCGACGGGGTGCGCGGATGCCCGATGCGCTCCACGAGGGCCGCCCACTCCAGAGCGGCCGTGGGGAAGTCTTTGTCGCGCACGGCGCGAGGCCCGACCAACGCGGCCCGCGGCTCGACGGGTGCGGGGACATCCGCCGTGAAGGTCATGTCCGGCGCTCCGTGCATGGTGCAGACGAAGGCGAAGTGGATCTGCGCCGCGCGCTGCAGGAGCCGCAGGAGCTCGGCGGATCGCGTCGCGGACAGCTCGCCGCGCACCACCAGCTTCGTCTCCTCGAAGACGGCGGCCGGCTCGGACCACACGCGGATGCTCCCGCTGAGGCCATCGCCGTGCAGCAGGAGCCGGACCGTCTGCGGAAGCCGCGAACGCGACCACGCGGTGACCCCGGCCGGGCTGAACGCGCTGACGGCGGGCTCGACCACGCCCCACGCATCCACGCGCGACTCCGCCTCGGCCGCGATCAGCTCGGCGATGCTCCCCATCTCGAACTCCCCGGTCAGCATGTGTCGCGCGGTGATGGTGACCTGCGTCCACGGCACGGACCCCGGGGCGGGAGGCGTCTGCCATCCGCCGGGGATCCGCGATACGAACGCCTCCTGCGCGTGGGCGACGACGGCGGTGGTGCCGGCGAGCCGGAGTCCGCCGCCCGACGGCACCGCCCACCGTCCGCCGAACGACCTCAGGGCCCCGAGCGACGCGAAGGTGAGACGCGTGTCCTCGGGCGTGATGACCAGAACCCGAGAGCCCGCGGCACCGGCGTCGGCGAGGAGGCCCGCCCGCAGCGCGCTGAGATGGAGGACGCGCGCCGCCGTGCGGCAGACCACGTAGCCGTCGCCCTGCTCGTCGATGAGCGGGTGGAGCATCGGGTCAGCGACAGTGGAGCGCGTCTCGTCCATCTCGGTGTCCCGCACGACCCCTAGCCGATGGAGTCGACTGCGGCCTTCCCCCGTGACATGGCCGTCTGTGCGGTCTCGTCGTTGCGTGCCATCGCCTGGCGCAGCGCGTGGATGATGTCGCGCACCTGCTGGGCGACCGCGTTCCAGCGGGCCTCCTTGGCCGCGTACTCCGTGGAGACGCCGTCGGCCTGGTAGTCGGCCATGGCGGCCTTGACGTCGGAGTCGCGCTGGTCGAGCAGCGACTCCAGGTGGCTCGCGACGGCCTGGAACTCGTCCTGGGCCGATTGCGATGCCGCGATGTCGTAGTCGCGGCGGTCTGTGCTGTTCCCGCTCATAATCCGGATCCCCTCGTCCTATGCCCGGCCGGAGAAGCGCGCGGAATCGAACCCGGCGCCGCTCTGCGCGGCGCGCGTCTGGTCCGACATGTCGGAGTCGCCCTGCTGGAAGGCCATGTCCTGCCCCTGGATGCCCTCGAGGACCGCAGCGAGCGCGGCGTTCAGCTCCGCCGCGATGGAATCGGTGTTGGCCTTGAACTGGTCGAAGGCCTGTCGCCCCGCCCCGTTGAACCGCCCCTCGAGGGGTGCGGCCGACTGCTCCAGGCGACGCACCAGCGCCCCCAGGTCCTCGTGGGAGGAGCTCGTCCGCTGTCCCAGCTGCGTGAGGGTGCTCGCCCCCATCGCGAATTTCATGCCCATGTCTTGCTCCTCTTCAACCCCGACGGAGGTCGCGGCTGCTCGCTGATGCGACCGGACGACGCCCGACCGATCGCACCGGATGGTACCCCCGATTCGGGGGCGCGGGAACAGCAGACAGAGATACGGATCCAGGACGCTAGGATCACGCTGGCTCAGGCGTCGGGCCGGACCCCCTGAGGAGGCATCGATGGCGCATGCTCTCCTCGGCGCGGTGACCTGCGGCCGCTGCGGCGCGCGCGTCGCGGCAACCGTCTCCGCCTGCGCCCGCTGCACGTCGCCGCGCCTTGACGCCGCGCCGGGAACCGCCACCGGTCCCTACCAGGGCATGCTCATCGGCGTCGTCCCCGCCACGGCCGGACGCAGGTACGCCGCCCGCGCGGTGGACGCCCTCCCGCCCTTGGCCCTCCTCGCCGCGGCCGCGGTCGGCGCGTTCGACGGCCGTTGGGCCGTGCTCGTCGTGGCGGCCCTGGTGCTCGCCGCACTCCTGCTGATCGCCGCCAACGCGGTCTCGTCGGTCCGCAGCGGGCAGACGCTCGGCCGCCGCGCGCTCCGCCTCCGGACCGTGGACGACCTCTCGGGGGCGCCGCTCACCGCGATGGACCGCCTGGGTCGGATCCCCCGCGTGCTGCGTCTGCGCACCACCATGACCGCGGACCTCCGCGCGGGCCGGGATCCGCTCGGCGTGGCCCGGCCGCCCGCGGACGCGCTCGGCGAGGACGCCTCCGATGCCGACGACGCCGCCCCCAGCGTGGACGAGGCGGTCCGACGCGCGCACCGCCGCTCCGCGGCACCGCTCGCCGAGGCTCCCGTGGCCACGGCCGCGGCGCTCGTCCTCGACTCCTCGGAGCGTGTCTCCGTCTCCGAGCCCCTGATGATCGGCCGGAAGCCCGAGGCGCAGGTCGACGGGGTGACCTACCGCGTCCACCCGTGGGCCGACCTCTCGCGCACTGTCGCGAAGTCCCACGCCCTCTTCGCCTGGTCGGGATCGACCATGTGGATCACCGACCTCGGCAGCCTGTCGGGCACCGCGATCATCACCGCCGCCGGGGAGCGTCGTCCGCTCGTCGCCGGCGTGCCCACCGCGGCGAGCGTCGGCTGGATCGTCGAGCTCGGGCGTCGCCGCATCACGATCGAGCCGGACGCATCGGACACGACCTCCGCCGCATCCGCCGACGCACCGGCTGCTGCGGCCCGGGACATCGGCGGGCCGGACGCGGGTGCCTCCGCCGCATCCGGATCGGCGACCGCTCCCCACCCGGACGCCGGATCGAGCGCCACCGATCGCATGGCCGCTCCGGCCGCCGCACCGACCCCCACCGAGAGGACGTCGCCCCGTGCCGACTGATCCCGACGTCATCCTCCTGGAGACGATCCGCACCCACCGCTCCCGGCTCCGGTCGGCGTTCATCTTCGGCGAGCTCACCGAGCGCCGCATCGTCGACGACAACTCCAAGCGGTTCATCGCCAGCGTCGTGGTCGCCGCGGTCATCTGCGCGGGCTGCGTGGGCGCCTCCTTCGTCGGCCACCTCCTGGGCGGCGCCGCACCCGGCGCGACCGCCGGCGTCGTCGCGACCCCGGTGCCCAGCCCGTGAGCACCTTCACGCGGGTGACCGTCCTCGGCTCGCACCGCCGCGCCGACCTCGTGGCGCCGAGCGATGAGGCCGTCGCCTCCCTCATCGCGCAGCTGGTGGAGCTGCTGGGCGAGCGCACGGAGTCGGCGGCGCGCCCGATGACGCTCATCCGCGCGTCGGGCGACCAGCTCGGCGCCGAGGAGTCCCTCGACGACCAGGGCGTCCTCGCGGGCGACGTGCTCCGGCTCGTGCGCGTCGACGACGCGCCCGCCCCGCCCGAGGTCGCCGACGTCACCGACGTGGTCGCCGAGGCGCGTGACGACCAGGGCGCGCTGTGGGGCGACGTGCACCGCGTCTCCGCGACCTGCATCGGCATCGCGCTGCTCTCCGGGGTGGCCGGCGCGCTCCTCGTCTCGCCCACCCGGCTCCCCGTGCTCGGCGGCGTCGCCGTCCTGCTCGCGCTCGCGGCGGCGGTGCTCGGGCTCGTCCGCGAGGACCGCCCCGCCCTCGTGGTCACGGCCGCGTCGGCCGGACTCGCGGTGCCCGCGACCGTCGCCGCCGTGGGCACGTGGATGCCGCAGGGCGGCTCGCTCCCCGTCCTCGCCTTCGGGGTCGCCGGCGCGGTCTGGCTCGTGGTCGGCATCGGGATCGGCGTCGGGCTGCGGCGGCGCACCCTCCTCCGCGGGAGCGTCGTGGGGGTCGCGGCCAGCGCCGTGGCCCTCGGTGTCGACCTGCTCGGCTGGACGGTGACGCAGGAGTCCGCGATCGTGGGCACCGCCGCCGTCGTCCTCATCGGCCTGCTGCCGTGGTACTCCATGACGGCGTCGGGTCTCACGGGGCTCGACGACCTGGTCATAGCCGGCACGCTCTCCGACCGGGACACGCTCCGTGGCACGGTCGACGAGTCCTACCGGTCGCTCAGCTGGGCGGCCCTCGCCGCAGCGGTCCCCGCGGCCATCGCCGCGAGCGCGCTCGTCGCCACCGAGGATCCCTGGCCGCTCGCACTCGGCGTCTGCCTCACCCTGGTCCTCGCCCTGCGCACGCGGGCGTTCCCCCTGGCCTGGCAGTCGCTCCCGCTGTGGGGAGCCGTCGCGGCCGTGATCGTGGTCGCCGCGCTCGCGCACGCCGCGGAGCGCGACGCAGTCGCCGCCGGCCTCGGGGTCATCGTCCTCGCCTGCGCCGTGATCGGCGTCGCGCGCCCGTCGCTGCAGACGCGCGCGCGACTCCGCCGCATGGGCAACCGCCTGGAGACGCTCGCGGTCGTCGCCCTCGTGCCCTGCGTGATCGGCGTCTTCGGCGTGTACCCCTCCCTGCTCGGGACGTTCTGACGATGGGACGCCTGACCAGCTCGATGTCCACGGCCGCGCACATGCTCCTCGCGAGCCCCGCCTCGGCGTTCCGCGAGGCGACCGAGGCCGACGCGGTCGTGCGCGTGCCGTTGCCCGTGTCCCGACGCGTCGGCTTCGTCCAGCTCGCCGGCGGGAGCGGCACCTCGGCTGCGTCCGCAGCGGTCGCGGCCGCGCTGGCCGCGCGCCGCACCGGCGTCTCGCTCGCGGTCAACGCCTCCGGCGGATCCACGCACATCCTCCGCCGCCTCCCGTCCGAGACCGCCGACCCGCGCGAGCGTCGCGACGCCCTGCCCACCACGTTGCGGGAGGCCGCGTCCGACCTGGTCTTCCCGCTCCCGCGCCTCGCCGCCCTCGACCTCCAGCGCCGGGACCGGCCCACCACGGCCGCGGACGCCCGCACCTGGTTCGACGAGGTGAACCCGATCTCCCGCTTCTTCGATCTCGTCGTCACCGACTGGGGCGTGCGGCCGGCCGCCGCGGACCTGGCACTCACCGCCGTCGCGAGCCACGTGCTCTGCCTGGTGTGCCGGGCCGAGCGCCACGCGCTGGAGGACGTGGTGGCCATGGTCCCCGCGCTCCGCGCCGAGCCGGATCCGCCGCGCATCGTCGTCGTGAGCGTCGACGTGGGCGCCCGTGGTCGGCACGACGCCCGCGACGTGATCGCTCGCGAGGTCGGGGTCCCCCTCATCGGCCTGCCCTACGACGCCGCCTGGTCGACCGCCATCCCCACCGCGAGCCGGCGTCTCTCGCTCGCCTCCCGCACGGCCGTGCTCCGGCTCGCCAGCACCGTGATGACGGAGGCGGTCGCCTCGCTGCCGTCCAACAGCGCACCCTCGGACCGCCCGGACGACACGCGCACGGCGGCCGTCGCGTGAACCGCCTCGTCCACCGGCCGAGCCGCGTCACCCGACCGCTGGAGCAGCCCGAGGCGGAGGCGCTGTCGGCGCCGCCCGCCATGTTGGACGGCCCCCAGGGCGGATTCCCCATCCAGTCGCTCATCCCCATCCTCGGCGCCACCGTCAGCGTCACGATGATGACGCTGCTCCGCGGCCAGCAGATCTACATGGTCATCGGGGCGCTCGTCCTGGTCGTGGCCGCCGTCGGCGGCCTCGCGATGGCGTTCACCCAGCGCAGCAGCTCCGCCCGCACGCGCCGCGTGCAGCGCGAGCGCTACCTCGACTACCTGGAGCGCGTGCGGTCCCGCACCCGAGCCCGCGCCTTCGAGGCGCGCGCGCAGGCTGCCCTGCTGGATCCGGCGCCCGTCGCCCTCACGGAGATCGTCCGCGATCCCGCGCGCCTGTGGGAACGCCGCCGGAGCGACGCCGACTTCCTCCGCGTGCGGCTCGGATCGGGCACGCGGCGCTGGCTCGAGCTGGCCCTCCCGGCCGAACCGAACCCCGTCGAGCCGTACGACCCGATCATGGCCGCGGAGGCGGAGCAGGTCGTGGCCCAGCACGAGGTCGTGCGCGGGATGCCCATCACGGTCGACCTCGCCGGAGCCGGGCACGTGTCCGTCATCGGCCCGCGGGAAGACGTGCTGAACGCCGCGCGCACGCTCATCGCCCAGCTCGCCGTCTTCCACGCGCCGGACGACATGGTGATGGCGCTCACCTTCCCCGAGCGCGCCGCGGCGGACTGGCGCGGCGTCGACCGGCTCCCGCACCTCGTGGTGGAGGACGTGTTCGACGGGCCCGTGCCCGCGCGCCGGGTCGCCCCCACCCCGCAGGCGCTCCGCACGGTCATCGGCGAGGACCTCGCCGACCGCGCCCAGCTCGCCGCGACCGCCCGGCGCGGCGGGCTCGACCAGGGGCCGGCGGACATCCCGCGGCTCGTGGTGTTCATGGACGACTACGGCAGCATCGCGGGGTCCCTCCCCGTCCCCGACGCCGAGCTCGACCTGCGCGACCTGCGGATCACGATCGTCCACCTCCTCAGCGACCGCCTGCACGAGCCGTCCGACGTGACGCTGCGCATCCTCGTCGACGGCGGGTCGGCTGTCGTCTCCGACGCGCGTCTCGCGCACCCCGTCTCCGAGGTCGCGCCCGACCGGATGCCGGTGGCGCTCCTCGACGTGCTCACGCGCGCGCTGGCCCCGCTGCGCCTCAGCATGTCGCGCAAGGACGAGGCGGAGTCGGCGCGCGCCATCGACATCTCCGAGCTGCTCGGCATCGGCGAGGTGGGCGTGCTCGATCCCGCAATCACGCAGGCGCCGCGCTCCCCTCGGGACTTCCTGCGCGTGCCCGTCGGGCTCGACGACTTCGGCGAGCCGCTGCTCCTCGACATCAAGGAGGCGTCGCAGCTCGGCATCGGGCCGCACGGCCTGTGCGTGGGCGCCACCGGATCCGGCAAGAGCGAGTTCCTGCGGACGTTCGTACTCGCCCTCGCGTCGTCGCACAGCCCCGCGGACCTCGCCATGATCCTCGTCGACTACAAGGGCGGCGCCGCCTTCGCGCCGTTCGCGAGCCTCCCGCACGTGGCCGGCCTCATCGACAACCTCGCCGACGACCCGCAGCTCACACAGCGCGCCCGCGCCAGCCTCTCCGGGGAGGTGGTCCGCCGGCAGAAGATGCTCAAGGACGCCGGCAACGTGCCGTCCATCACGCACTACGCCGAGCTGCGCAGCACCCGTCCCGAGCTCCCCGGCATGCCGCACCTGCTGCTCATCATCGACGAGTTCGGCGAGCTCCTGACGGCCGAGCCGGACCTCATCGACCTGCTCATCCAGATCGGGCGCATCGGGCGCACCCTCGGGATCCACATGCTCCTCTCGAGCCAGCGCCTCGAGGCCGGCAAGCTCCGCGGCCTCGACACGTACCTCTCCTACCGGATCGCGCTGCGCACGTTCTCCGAGGCGGAGAGCAGCATGATCATCGACACCAACGACGCCTTCCGCCTGCCCGCGGTGCCCGGCTACTCCTACCTCAAGTTCGACACCACGCTCCGGCGCTTCCGCTCCGGATACGTCTCCGGGGCCATCGCGGAGTCCGACCCGGATCCGCAGGCGACGGGCTCCGACGCGCCCCGCGGCATGATCCGCCTGCCCACCTACAACGGGATGGCCACGCGCGAGAGCAGTCAGAGCGCCGAGGAGGCGCTCGCCCGGCCGGTCGTCGGCCGCGTGCTCGTCGACCTCGCCGTGGAGCGCATCCGCACCCGGGGCGAGCCCGTCGCCCCGGTGTGGCTGCCGCCCCTGCCCGAGCGGCTCACGCTCGCGTCGCTGGTCGACCGCGCCGAGCAGTACCGGGCCCTCTCGGTGCCGGTGGGCGTGCTCGACGAGCCCGACCGTCAGCGGCAGGAGCCGTGGATCCTCGACCTCACCCGCAGCGGCGGCCACGCGGCCGTCTTCGGCGCACCGCAGTCCGGTCGGACGACGTTCCTCCGGACGGTCGTGGCGGGGCTCGCCCTCACGCACTCCCCCGCCCAGGTCGCCGTCTACGGCCTCGACTTCTCGGGCGGCGGGCTCTCCCGCGTCGAGGGCTTCCCGCACGTGGGCGGCATCGCCACCCGCACGAGCCGCGAACGGCTGCAGCGCGTCGCCGAGGAGATGCGCCGCATGCTCACCGAGCGCGAGGCCGTCTTCTCGCGCCACTCCATCGACTCCATGGCGACGCTCCGGCGCGTGCACGCCGAGGGCCGCGTCCCCGAGTTCGACGCGGCCGACGTCGTGCTGGTCGTGGACGAAGCCGGCGCACTCCGCGGCGACCACGAGGAGCTCGAGCCCGTCGTGCAGGAGCTCCTGCAGCGCGGCGGGTCCTACGGCATCCACGTGGTGCTCGCGCTCACGCGGTGGAACGACCTCCGCACCACCCTGCAGCCCTTCATCGGCACCCGCATCGAGCTGCGCCTCAACGACGCGCTGGAGTCCCTCGCCGGGCGCCGGCTCTCGGAGACCCTGCGGGCCGAGCAGCCGGGGCGCGCGATCACGGACGACCGGCGGTTCGCGCAGATCGCGCTGCCCGTGCTCGAGACCGAGCCGGGGCTCGACGTGGGCGACGCCCTCGAGCGCCTGGCGCGCGACACGGCCGAGCGGTGGCAGGGCGAGCGCGCGCGGACGATCCGCCTGCTCCCGGAGAACCTGCCGGCCGCGCTCCTCCCCGACGCGATAGAGGTGCCCGCGGCGATCCCGGTCGGGCTCGCGCAGGACACGATGGAGCCCGCGCTCCTCGACCACAGTGGACCGGATCCGCACCTACTCGTCTTCGGCGACCCGGGCGCGGGCAAGAGCAACCTGCTGCGGGTGCTCATCGACGGATCCGTGCAGCGGAGCAGCTCGGACGAGCTCGTGGTCGCGCTCATCGACATCCGCGGCGCGCTGTCCGACGCGTGCCCCGACGAGTACCTCGGCGGCTACGCGGGCGACGCCGCGCAGGCCACCGAGCTCGTCACGGCGATCGCCGGCGAACTGGCCCGGCGGCGCGCGGAGCACGACACCGATGCGGCGCGGATCCTGCTGGTGATCGACGACCACGACATCGTGGCCGCGTCCGGCACCGACGCCCTGCGACCGCTGCTGCCGTTCATCGCCAGCGCGCGCGACCTGCGGCTCACCGTCGCCGTCGCGCGGCCGGTCGCGGGCACCTCGCGGGCGTTCTTCGACATCGTGCTCCAGTCCCTCCGCGACAACGGGGCGACGGCGGTGGTGGTCATGTCGGGCGAGCGGTCGGAGGGGCAGATCGTGCCCGGCATCCACGCCGAGCGCATGGTGCCCGGGCGCGCGCCTCGTGCGCCGCGGCGCCCGACCGCAGCTGATCCAGGTGGCCATGCAGGGCGACCCCGTCCGCGACGAGGCGGGAGCCGCGCATGCCTGAGACCGGGACGCCCCTCGTCCGTCCCCGAGAGCGCGCCGCGGTGCGCGTCGTCTTCGCCGGCACGTCCGGGGGCGTCGGCACCACCACGACCGCGGCCCTGGTGTTCGCGGCGCTGCAGCGCCGCGCCGCCGGGGCGCCGACGCTCACCGACCACACGGGCGGCACGCTGGGCGGGCGCCTCCCCCTCGGGGACGAGGCCGGGGCGGTGGATCCGCGCCTGATCCTGCACGACCTCGGCCCGCACGCGCGCGGCGAGGGCCTCGACCTGCTCGAGTCGCCCGCCACGCTGCTGGCCATCACGACCGCGTCCACCCCCACCGGGATCGCGGCCGCCACGGAGCTGCTCACGGACATCACGACGCGGTACGGGATCGAGGCGCTGGCACGCGTCACCATCGTCGCGAGCCGCACCAACGGCCGCCACGACGTGCAGGCGGAGTCGCGCCGCCTGTTCGCGACCCACGGGCGCACGATCGTCTACGACATCCCCGACGATCCCGGCCTCGCCGTCGGCGGACGCATCCCGGTGGCCCGCCTCCGCCGGCGCACGCGTGAGGCGCAGACCCGGCTCGCCAAGCACCTGGACGACGTGGCGCGCCGGTTCCACCAGGCGCGCCCGGCGGGCTGACGGCTGGCGGCGGTCCGTCCACCGGGAGGCACTCCGGCAGACTGGACCCATGTCCGTCACCCGCCGCCGCATGCACTGCTCCCCCGCCGACGTCTTCGAGGTGCTCGGGGACGGCTGGCTGTTCCCCTCGTGGGTGGTCGGCGCGTCGCGGATGCGCGACGTCGACGCGGCCTGGCCGGCCCCCGGATCCCGCCTCCACCACTCCTTCGGCTCCTGGCCGCTGCTCATCGACGACGCCACCACGATGCTCGAGTGGGAGCCGACCCGGCGGCTCGTGATGCAGCCGAAGGGCTGGCCCATCGGGGAGGCGCGCGTGACGGTCGAGGTGCGCACGCTGCCCGACGGGTGCGAGGTGCGCATGACCGAGGAGGCCGTGCGCGGACCGGGACGCCTCGTACCCGCGCCGATCATGGACGTGCTCCTGCACGCGCGGAACGTCGAGACGCTCCGGCGCCTGTCCTACCTCGCCGAGGGTCGGCACCCGCGCGCACGCTGATCGCCCCTGGGTCCCCGACGCCCGCGTCGCTGTTCGGACGGCCGGCGGCGACGCCCCGCGGCCTAGGGTGGGAGGGGTGACCACCCCCACCGACCGGCCCTGGCTGGCCAGCTACGCGCCCGACGTCCCGCACGAGATCGACCTGCCGCAGGGATCGCTCGTCGACATCGTCGACCAGTCCGTGCTCCGGTTCCCCGGCGGCACCGCGCTCGACTTCCTGGGGGCCGAGACCAGCTACCGCGACCTCGGCGAGCAGATCGCACGCGCGGCCCAGGGCCTGCACGACGCGGGCGTCCGGGCGGGCGACCCGGTGGCGATCGTGCTGCCGAACTGCCCGCAGCACGTCGTCGCGTTCTACGCGGTGCTGCGCCTCGGCGCCGTGGTCGTCGAGCACAACCCGCTCTACACGCCGCGCGAGCTGCAGCACCAGTTCGAGGACCACGGCGCGCGCACGGTGATCGCGTGGGACAGGTCGGTCGCGACCATCCTGGGCCTGCCCGACGGCGCGCGGCCCGAGCGCATCGTCTCCGTCGACGTGACGCGGGCCATGCCGCTGCGCACCCGGCTGCGCCTCCGCCTGCCCGTCCCGAAGGCCCGTGCGGCCCGCGCCGCCATCGCCGCCAAGGTGACGGGCACGATCACCTGGGAGCGGATCTCCGCCGCGTCACCCCTGCCCGTCGACCACCCGCGCCCGGCGGCGACCGACCTCGCGGTGATCCAGTACACGAGCGGCACGACGGGAGCGCCCAAGGGCGCCGAGCTCACCCACCTCAACCTCAGCGCGAACGCGGCCCAGTCGCGCGCCTGGGTGCCGACGGTCCCCCGCGGCACGAGCGTCGTCTACGCGGCGCTGCCGATGTTCCACGCCTACGGGCTGACCCTCTGCCTCACCTTCGCGATGAGCATGGGCTCGCGCCTGGTGCTGTTCCCCCGCTTCGAGCCCGACCTCGTGCTGCAGGCGATCCGCCGCCACCCGCCGACGTTCCTGCCCGCCGTGCCGCCCATCTACAAGCGCCTGCGCGAAGCCGCCGAGGCGGAGGGCGTGTCCCTCGCGGGGATCTCGATCTCCATCTCCGGAGCGATGGCGCTGCCCGAGTCGGTCGTGGTGCCCTGGGAGGAGCAGACCGGCGGCTGGCTCGTCGAGGGCTACGGCCTCTCGGAGTGCTCGCCCGTGCTGATGGCCAACCCCGTCGGCGACACGCGGCGCGCGGGGACGGTCGGCCTGCCGCTGCCCAACACCGAGGTGCGCGTCGTGGATCCCGAGGACCCGACCGTCGACCGGCCCGTGGGCGAGGCCGGCGAGCTGCTCGTGCGCGGACCCCAGGTGTTCCGCGGCTACCACGGCCGACCCGACGAGACGGCCGCCGTGCTGCTCGACGGCGGCTGGTTCCGCACGGGCGACGTGGTCACCATCGACGAGGACGGCTTCGTGCGCATCGCCGACCGGATCAAGGAGCTCATCATCACGGGCGGCTTCAACGTCTCGCCGAGCGAGGTCGAGGACGCGGTGCGCGGCATCCCCGGCGTGCGGGACGCGGCGGTCGTCGGGATCCCGCGCGACGACGGCGACGAGGAGGTCGTCGCGGCCGTGGTCCTCGAGGAGGGCGCGACGCTCGACGAGCAGGCCGCGCGGACGACGCTGCGCGGCGAGCTCGCCGCCTACAAGGTGCCGCGGCTCATCGTGGTGCTCGACGAGCTGCCGACCTCGCTCCTCGGCAAGGTGCTGCGCCGGAAGGTGCGCGAGGGGATCGTCGACGCGGGCTAGGTGTAGTTCCTCGGGAGGTTGTGAACGCTGGGGCGGATAGCGAAGACCTCCGGGACGATGTGAGTTACCAAGCACACGTCATCACCGGAGGTCTTCGTGACTCACGCTAATGC
>NZ_JAAVCB010000086.1:0-8747 GCF_014802555.1 Clavibacter sp.
ACGCGCGCTCCCGGGCGGCGCGGAGGCGCTCCCGGCCGGCCGCGAGGTCCACCTGCAGGTCGTCGATGCGCGCGCGGACGCCCGTCAGCGTGGCGGCGGCGGCCTCGCGCGCGGCGACGAGCTCGAGCTTGGAGCGAGTGGCGCCGGATCCGCCGCGCAGCACGTGCGCCGACACGACGTCGCCGCCGCGGGTGATCACGGTGGCCGGGCTCCCGGGGGACCGCGCCAGCTCGACCGCCTGCGCGAGGTCGTCGACCACGACGACGCCCGCGAGGATGCGTCGGACGCCGTCGGGCGCGTCGACCACGGAGGAGACGGGGACGGGACCGGGGGCGCCCCCAGTGGGTTCCGCGACCCGTCCGTCGGCGGATCCGGCGACGACCACCTCGACGCGCCCCAGGTCGTCATCGACCGCGCGCCGGAGGGCCGCGACGGCGTCGTCGTGCGTCTCGGCGAGCACCGCGTCGGCGAGCGATCCGAGCGCGGCGGCGACCGCGGCCTCGTAGCCGGGCTGCACGTGGACGTGCTCGGCGAGGAGGCCGCGGACGCCCGGCATGCCCGCGGCGACGAGGTCGCTGGATCCGTCGCGCTGGTCGAGCGCGCTCGCGAGGGCCTGCTCGCGCGCGGCCAGGGCGTCGCGCTCCCGCTCCTTGGCGTGCAGCTCCTCGCGCACGGCCTCGATCGCGGACTCCTCGCTGGCGACGTCGGCCTGCGCGTCCTCGTAGGCGCGCGTCAGCTCGGATCCGCCCTGCTCGTCGGCCTCGCCCTCCGCCTCGCCGCGCTCCCGCTCCGCCTCGGCGGCGGCCAGCCGGGCACGTGCGGCGTCGAGCGCGTTCTGCTGCCGGAGGACCTCGCCGCGGACGGCCGCCAGCCGCGATCCCGCGGTCTCCGCGCGACCCGTCAGCCCGGCGATCTCGAGGTCGTGCCGGGAGACGAGCGCGCTCTGGGCCTGGATCTCCTCGTCGAGCGCGTCGAGCGCCTGCCGCGCCGCCGCGGTCGCCTGGCGCGCGGACGCCCAGCCCGCCTCGGCCTCGGCGATGAGCGCGACCAGGCGCTCGGCCTCGTCGCGGGACTCCTGCACCTGCCCGGGCGTGGTGCCGGCGGCCGTCTCGGGGGCGTCGTCCGCGGATCCGAGGAGCGCGAGCCGCTGCTGCGCGAGCGAGAGCAGGTTGCGCAGGCGCTCCTGCACCTGCTCGAGCGCGAAGGCCGTGCGGCGGGCGCCGTCGACCTCGTCGCCCTCCTGCTCCTCGACGATGCGCTCGGAGCGGAGGACGGCGCGGTCGAGCTTCTCCTGCAGCACCATGCGCTCGGTCGTGCGCTCCTCCTCGGTGCGCGTGTGCTCCGCGAGCGCACGCCGCAGCGTCACGACCTCGTCGGCCACCAGCCGCGCGCGGGCATCGCGCACGACGGCCGCGACGGTCTGCGCCTGGCGCGCCACCTCCGCCTGCCGTCCGAGGGGCTTCAGCTGGCGGCGGATCTCCCCCGCCAGGTCGTTGAGTCGCGTGAGGTTGGCCTGCATGCCCTCGAGCTTGCGGAGGGTGCGCTCCTTGCGGCGGCGGTGCTTGAGGATCCCCGCGGCCTCCTCGATGAAGCCGCGCCGTTCCTCGGGCGTCGCGCGCAGGACGTTGTCGAGGCGCCCCTGGCCGACGATGACGTGCATCTCGCGGCCGAGCCCCGAGTCGCTCAGCAGCTCCTGCACGTCGAGCAGCCGGCAGGACGTCCCGTTGATCGCGTACTCGCTGCCGCCGTTGCGGAAGAGCGTGCGCCGGATCGCGACCTCGGTGTAGTCGATGGGCAGCGCGCCGTCGGCGTTGTCGATCGTGAGCGTGACCTCGGCGCGGCCGAGCGGCCCGCGGGTGGACGTGCCGGCGAAGATGACGTCCTCCATCTTGCCGCCGCGGAGGGTCTTGGCGCCCTGCTCGCCCATGACCCAGGCGAGGGCGTCGACGACGTTCGACTTGCCGGATCCGTTCGGCCCGACGACGCAGGTGACCCCGGTCTCGAACTGGAACGTGGTCGGCTGCGCGAACGACTTGAACCCCTTGAGGGTCAGGCTCTTCAGGTGCACGCCCGTCGCCCTCCTCGCGTGATGGTCGGGATCACGGTACCGGACCCGCGGGCCGCGGCCGGGAGCCGCGCGCGGGCGGGCCCGCGCAGCCCGCCGCCGATAGCGTGGGTCGCGCCGCCCGCCCCGCCCGCGCGACCCCGAGGGAGACCACCATGCCGCACTCCGACGACGACCTCGCCTTCGACGTCGTGGAGGTCCGCCCGCCCGTCGTGGTCGGCTCCGCGGGGTGGGACGACTTCGTCGCCCTGACCGACGTCGTCAACCGCGCGCAGTCCCATGACCTCGGGCACGACGCGTTCGTCTGGCTGCCCGAGGAGCTCATCGCCGACTACGCCGACGTCGAGCACGTGCGGAAGCGCCTGTTCGCGGCGCGCGTCGACAGCCGCGTCGTCGGCCGCGGCCTGCTCACGACGTGGCTCCACGACCCGACGACCTCCGACGTCGCGGTCTCCGTGCTGCCGGAGCACCGCCGCCGCGGGATCGGCCGGGCGCTGCGCGAGCGCGTGGAGCGGATCGCCGTCGACGAGGGCTGCCGGACGCTCACCGGCTTCACGATGCACCGTCCGGAGGCGACCGGCGCGCCGATCCCGTCGCCCGCGGGCATCGGCGCGGTCGGGGCCGACGACCCCTCCTCGCGCTTCGTCGTCGACGCCGGCTACCGGCTCGGACAGACGGCGCGGACCAGCTCGCTCGACACGGCGTCAGCCGCGCCGACGCTCGACGCCCACCTGGCCGACGCGCGCCTTGCCGCGGGCGACGCCTACCGCGTGATCTCGTGGGTGGACGCGACGCCGGAGCGCCTCCTCGACGACCTCGCCGTCCTGCACACCCGCATGTCGACGGACGCCCCGCAGGGTGACCTCCCGCAGACCGAGGACCCGTGGGACTCCGACCGGATCCGCGCGGCCGAGGCCCGCCGCGCCTCCTCGGGCCGGGTCGGGCTGACGACCGCGGCCGAGCACGTGGCCACGGGCCAGCTCGTGGGCTTCACGGAGATCGCCGTCTCCCCCAGCGGGCGCCGCTCCGACGGGCACGCCTACTCGTACCAGCAGGACACCCTGGTGCTCGCCGAGCACCGCGGCCATCGCCTCGGCATGCTCCTCAAGGCCGAGAACCTGCGGCACCTGGCCCGCCAGGCGCCCGAGGTCGACCGTGTCGTCACATGGAACGCCGACGAGAACCGGCCGATGCTCCGGGTGAACGAGGCGCTCGGCTTCGCGCACGTGGGCACGAGCGGCAGCTGGCTGCGCGAGGTCGGACCGGCGCGCTGACCGGCAGGTGGCTCAGGCCGCCGCGGCGTCCGGATCCGGCAGCGCCTGGCAGCGCGGGCAGAAGTGCGAGCCGCGGTTCATGAAGGCCTCGCGCACGATGGGCGTGCCGCAGCGCGGGCAGGGCTTGCCCTGCTGCCCGTAGGCGTTCAGCGAGTGCGAGAAGTAGCCGGACGCGCCGTTGACGTTGACGTACTGCGCGTCGAAGCTCGTGCCGCCCTCGGCCAGCGCCCGCGCGAGCACATGGCGCACCTCGGCGAGGAGCCGCAGCGCGCGACCGCGACCCAGCTGGTCGGTGGGGTGCGCGTAGTGGATTCGCGCGGCCCACAGCGCCTCGTCGGCGTAGATGTTGCCGATGCCGCTGACGAGCGTCTGGTCGAGGAGCGCGCGCTTGATCCCCGTGCGCCGCCGGGCGAGGCGCGACAGCAGCTGCTCGTCGTCGAAGGCCGGGTCGAGGGGGTCGCGCGCGATGTGGGCGACCTGCGTCGGCACCAGCGCGGCGGTCGATCCCCGTCCGCCCGCGTGCCCGTCGGGTGTCGCGACGAGGCGGTCGACGGCCATCGAGCCGAAGATCCGCTGGTCGACGAACGCGACGACGAGCTCGCCGTGCGCGGGGTGCTCGATGCCCATGCGGATCCGCAGCAGGCCGTCGGGGTCGGAGCCGGGCTCGCGGAGCAGCACCTGCCCGCTCATGCCGAGGTGGGTGACGAGGGCGCGCGGGCCGGTGCGGTCACCCGTCGGTTCGGGCTCGAGCGGCAGCCACATGAACTTGCCGCGGCGGACGGCCGAGGTGATCACGCGGCCGACGAGCAGGTCGACGAACGCGCCCTCGAGCGGGTCGTGCCGCTTGAGGGAGCGCGCGTCGAGGATCTCGACGCCCGTGATGCGCGCACCAGCAACCGCGGGCTCGAGGCCGGCGCGGACGACCTCGACCTCGGGGAGCTCGGGCACCGCGGGTCAGGCCGTGGTGCGCGCCTCGAGGCGCGTCCACGCCTCGAGCGCGGCCGTCATCTCGGCCTGCTTCTTGCTGGATCCCTCGCCCGTGGTGCGCACGGCGTCGCCGACGGTGACGACGGCGTGGAAGCGCTTGCTGTGGTCGGGGCCGCTGTCGCTCACGTCGTAGGCCGGCGCGGGCAGGCCCTGGCGCGCGGCGCTCTCCTGGAGCGCGGTCTTCGGGTCCATGGCGGCGCCGAAGCGGGCGGGGTCCTCGAGGAGGGGCGCGATGAGGCGGAGCACGAGACCGGTCGCGGCCTCTCCCCCGGCGTCGAGGTACGAGGCGCCGATGATGGCCTCGACCGTGTCGGCGAGGATCGACGACTTGGCCCGGCCGCCCGTGAGCTCCTCGCCGCGGCCGAGCAGCAGGTGCTCGCCCAGGCCGATGCGCGTGGCGACCTCCGCCAGTGCGACGCTCGAGACGAGGCTGGCGCGCCGCTTGGCGAGCTCGCCCTCGTCGAGGTCGGGGTTCTCGAGGTAGAGCATGACCGTGACGGCCTGCCCGAGGATGGAGTCGCCGAGGAACTCGAGGCGCTCGTTGTGCGGGATGCCGCCGTGCTCGTACGCGTATGAGCGGTGGGTGAGCGCGAGCTCGAGGAGCTCGGGGCTCACGTCCACGGCGAGGAGGCGCCGGAGCGC
Organism: Clavibacter sp.; assembly: GCF_014802555.1. Taxonomy (NCBI): domain Bacteria; kingdom Bacillati; phylum Actinomycetota; class Actinomycetes; order Micrococcales; family Microbacteriaceae; genus Clavibacter; species Clavibacter sp. The sequence continues at coordinate 4,969 of NZ_JAAVCB010000086.1, forward strand.
GTCGCGGTCGCCGTGGACGCGGGATCCCTGGGTGTCGGTCATGTCCGACGTGCTGTGCGGGTCGCGACTAGACGTCGGCGACCTTGCGGCCCTTGTACTCCATGTACAGGGGCGTGCCGGCGGCGTCCTCGATCACGCGCGCACGGTGCGGCATGGAATAGACGACCTTGCCGTTCTCGATGGTCTTGACGAGCGTGGGAGCCTCGGCCTTCCACTGCGAGCGACGCGCACGCGTGTTGGATCGGGACATCTTTCTCTTGGGAACAGCCATGGGTCAACTCTCATCTCTCTGCGTTTCGGTGTCGGCGTCTTCACGCGCCGCACCGCTGTCTTCGGAAGCTCGGAAGCCGGACAGGGCTGCCCAGCGCTGATCGATCACGGGCTCCGGTTCGGAGTCCGCCAGGACCAGGCTGATGCCGGGACCCAGATCGAGATCGAGGTCCTCGCCCGGCACTTCGGGCTGGAACGGCAGTGAAAGCACCACCGCATCCCGGATGACCGGCTCCAGGTCCACGTGCTCGTCCTGGACCTGGTAGTCGAAAGCTTCATCAAGACCATACGCGAATAGCTCGGCGAAATCGACTTGGACACGCTCCTGCATGTCGGCGAGCGTGCGCGCGGACTGGCCGTCGGCCACCGTGTCGACCTCGCCCGTGACCAGGATCCCGTCGTGCAGGGACTCGAGGCGCACGGTGACGCGCATCTCGCGGCCGGCGGGAACGGCGATGAGGCCCTCCCCCATGCGCTCGGGGGTGACGATGGTCAGGTCGAGCTCGCGCATCTCCCCGGGGCGGTGCACGATGTCGTGCACGTGGACCGTGAATGGGGTCTTCTGGAACCTGGACACCCGTAGATCCTACGGGGCGTCAGCCGGCGCGCCGGACGGCCAGCGCCTCCGCGACCGCCGCCGGCACGTAGGGCGCGACGTCGCCGCCGAGCGCCTCGACCTGCCGCACGAGCGAGCTGGAGACGTGGGCGTGCGCGGGATCCGGCAGCAGCATGACCGTCTCGACGTCGGCCAGGTCGCGGTTGACGAGCGCCATGGGCGTCTCGTACGCCACGTCGAGCTGGGAGCGCACGCCCTTGACGAGCACGGTCGCGCCGACCTGCCGGCAGTAGTCGACTAGGAGTCCGGCGCCCCAGGAGTCGACGCGGACGGTGGCGGGGAGGCCGGCGTCGCGGATCACGCGCTCGATGAGGTCCACGCGGTCCTCGAGCGGCAGCATCGGCGTCTTGCCGGGGTTGTGCACGACCAGGACGACGAGCTGGTCGTAGAGGCGGGCGGCGCGGCGGATCACGTCGAGGTGGCCGAGCGTGACGGGGTCGAACGATCCGGGGACGACGGCGATCCGCTGCATCCCGCCAGCCTAGGGCGGGCGCGGGTCAGTTCTTGTCGAGGAAGGCGCGCTCCTCGTCGTCGAGGCGGCGGGCGAGCGCGCGCCCGAGGGCCGGCTGGTCCGCGAGGTCGGGCGACGCCTCGAGCACGTCGTGGGCGTGCTCGCGCGCGGACTCGATGAGGTCGCCGTCCTGGGCGACCCGCAGCAGCCGGAGCGAGGAGCGGCCGCCCGACTGGTTCGTGCCGAGGACGTTGCCCTCGCGACGCAGCTCGAGGTCGACGCGCGCGAGCTCGAAGCCGTCCAGCGTCGCGGCGACGGCGTCCACGCGCTCGCGGGCGACGGTCTCGGGCTCCGCGTGGGTGACCATGAGGCAGAGGCCCGGCACGCCGCCGCGGCCCACGCGGCCGCGCAGCTGGTGCAGCTGGGAGACGCCGAAGCGGTCGGCGTCGAGGATCACCATGGTCGAGGCGTTCGGCACGTCGACGCCCACCTCGATGACGGTGGTGGCGACGATGAGGTCGATGTCGCCCGCGGAGAACGCCCGCATGACGCGGTCCTTCTCCTCGCCCGTCATGCGGCCGTGCAGCACGGCGCGGCGGACGGATCCGAGCCGCGGGTGCGCGCCGAGCAGCGCGTCGACCTCGGTGACGGTCGCGAGCGACGGCCGGGTGGGCGCGTCCTCCGCGCCCTCGCCGGCGTCCTCGTCCTCGGCGTCCGGATCCTGCGGGTCGATCGCCGGGCAGACGACGAACGCCTGCCTCCCCTTCTGGATCTCCTCCGCCGTGCGCTCCCAGACCCGCTCGATCCATCCCGGGTGCTCGTGCAGCGGGACGACGAACGACTCGATGGGCTGGCGGCCGCTCGGCAGCTCCGCGATGGTCGAGACGTCGAGGTCGCCGAACACCGTCATCGCGACCGTGCGCGGGATGGGCGTGGCCGTGAGCACGAGCACGTGCGGCGGGGTGCCGCCCTTCCGCCGGAGCGCCTCGCGCTGGTCGACCCCGAAGCGGTGCTGCTCGTCGACCACCACGAGCCCGAGGTCGAGGAACCCGACGCGGTCGCCGAGGAGCGCGTGCGTGCCCACGACGATGCGCGCCTGGCCGCTGACGATGCGCAGCAGCGCGCGCTTGCGCTCCGCCGTCGAGAGCTGGCCGGTGAGGAGCGTGGGCATGAGCTCGGCCGCGAGGTCCGGCCCGAGCGAGGCGGTGAGGGAGCGGAGGTGCTGGCTCGCGAGCACCTCGGTGGGCGCGAGGAGCGCGGACTGGCCGCCGGAGTCCGCGACCGCGAGCATCGCCCGGAGGGCCACGAGCGTCTTGCCGGAGCCGACCTCGCCCTGCACGAGCCGGTTCATGGGCCACGTGCGCGCCATGTCGGTCGCGATCTCCTCGCCGACGAGCCGCTGGTCACCCGTCAGCTCGAAGGGCAGCTGCGCGTCGAGGCGGTCGAGGTGGCCGCCCGGGGTCGGGATCCGCGGGGTGGCCGGGAGCGCCCGCGCCGCCTGCCGCCGCTGCAGCAGCGCGGTCTGGAGCACGAACGCCTCCTGGAAGCGCAGGGCGTCGCGGCCGCGCTTCCAGTCGACGTCCTTCTCGGGGCGGTGCACGCCCTCGAGCGCCTCGCGGTACGGGAGGAGGCCGCGCTCGGCGCGCACGTCGGCGGGGACGGGATCCTCGAGGTCGTCGACCGCGTCGAGCGCGAGCTCCACCGACTTCGCGACCTGCCAGCTCGCCATGGATGCGCTGGCCGGGTAGATCGGGATCGGCATCTCGGCCCAGCGGCGCGCGGCCGCGTCGGGCTCGCCGCCGGAGAGCTCGGGGCCCTCATGCGCGTCGAAGAGCTCGTAGTCGGGGTGGGCGAGCTGGAGCGCGCCGCGGTAGTCGCTCACCTTGCCCGCGAAGATCCCTCGCACGCCCGGCACGAGGTCCTTGGCGCGCCACGCCTGGTTGAAGAAGGTGAGGGTGAGGAAGCCGCGGCCGTCGGTGATCCGCACCTCGAGGATGCTGCCGCGCCGCGCCCGCATGGGCCGCTCCCGCACCTCGCGCACCTCGGCGACGATGGTGGCCTGCTGGTCGACAGGCAGCTCGGCGAGGGCCGTGAGCTCGCCCCGGCGGGCGTAGCGGCGCGGCAGGTGCTCGAGGAGGTCGGCGACCGTGCGGAGGCCGAAGGCCTTCTGCAGCACGCCCGCGGTGCGGCCGCCCACGACGCCCGCGAGCGCGGCGCCGGATCCGGTCATCCCCCGAGTGTACGAGGGACGTCCGACGCGGGAGCGCCGGACGGCGGTGCGCCCGCGGTCCCGTCGTCGGGCCCCTCGTCGGACCGGGGTCGGCGGCGCACCAGCGAGCGCGGGGCGACGAGCGCGAGGATGCGGTCGACGCGTCCCGCGCGGGCGCGCAGGGCGTCACCCAGCGCGACGAGCGCGGCGGCCTGGGCGGCGCCCGCGGCAGC
>NZ_JAAVCB010000087.1:0-19590 GCF_014802555.1 Clavibacter sp.
CGACCACGCAAAACGCTCGACTGGGACACCCCAGCCGAGCGAATGCGTGCTCTACTGACAACCATCTAAATCATCAGGTGTTGCGACGACCACGAGAATCCGCCCTCGGAGGTGGCGGGGCATCGCCATGCGCGCCGAGGCGGATCAGCCGGAGGCGGTGATCCCGAGGTTGACGGTGGACCCACGGCGGACCATGGCCCCAGCATCCGGGGTCGCCGACGCGACCTTCGTGATGCTGTCGGGCAGGGCGTCCCAGAAGGCGGAGTACGCGTACTTGAAGCCCGCCTTGTCGAGCTCGGCTTTCGCGCCATCGCGCGTGAGGCCGACCACCTTCGGCACCGCGACCAGGTCGGGCCCCTTGGAGATCTCGAGCCCCACCTTGCTGCCGGGGGCGTCGCCGAGTCCCGAACGCACCGGGTTCTGGTCGAGGGCGTAGACCGAGATGACCTCGCCCGCGTCGACGTCGTCGCTGAAGCTCTGCTTCCCCGGCTCGCCGACGAGCCCCGCCTGGCCGAGCGTCGCCTTGGCCTGGTCGACGGAGCGGCCGTTCACCTGGGGGATCTTGCCTGCGGCGACCACGAGGGTCACCGTCTGCTGCTCGGGGTACTGCGCTCCGACGGGGGCTCCCGACGAATCCAGCACCTGCACGACGGTGCCCTCGGCGGCGTCCCCGTACTGCCGGACGGTCGCCTCCTGCACGACGAAGGGCACGCCCTCCAACCGCGTGCGGGCGTCCGCCTCCGCAGCCCCGACCACGTCGGGCACGTCGAGGAGCCGCGGTCCGGTCGAGGCGTACACGGTCACGGTGGATCCCTGGTCGACGGGCGTCCCGGATGCCGGGACGCTGCGCGTCACGTGCCCCACCTCGACGTCCACGCTCGGCTCCTCCGCGCGCGCGACGACGAAGCCCTGCCCCTGTAGGGTCCCCGCCGCGTCGTCGACGGCCATCGCCGTGACGGAGGGCACGGGCGCGCGCGCGCCCGGGCCCTGGCCGTAGTACCAGCCCGTGCCGCCGGCGACGGCGGCGAGCATCACGACGAGGAGCGCGAGCATCCAGCCGCGCGAACGACGACGCGATCCGGCCGCCGCGAGCGCGACGACGGACTCCGGCTCGGTGCGCTCGGTCTCCTGCCGCGTCATGACGAGAGGTCCGCCCACCACCTGCGTCTCGCCGGTCGTGACGGGCGGGAGCGCGGGGGCGCTCGGGAAGACGACGGTGCGCTGGAGCGGCGCCGGGTCGCCCGACCGCGCGTCGAGCCGGTTCTGCACGGCGTAGAGCTCATCGAGGAGCGCCCGGGCGTCGCGGGGACGCTGCTCGGGGTCCCGCGCGGTCGCCCACAGCACCAGCTCGTCGAGCTCGACGGGGACGGACGCGTTGGCCGTGCTGGGGGTCGGCACCTGGTCGTTCGCGTGCTGGTAGGCGATCTGCATGGGCTGCTCGCCCTTGAACGGCTGCTCGCCCGCGAGCATCTCGTACATCATGATGCCGACCGCGTAGATGTCGCTGCGGGTGTCGGCAATGCCCCGGGTGACGAGCTCGGGGGAGAGGTAGGCGATGGTCCCGAGGAGCGCCTGCCCCGTCGCGGTGTTCGCGCTGACGGCGCGCGCGAGGCCGAAGTCGCCGATCTTGATGCGCCCGTCGTCGGCCAGCAGCACGTTCTCGGGCTTCAGGTCGCGGTGGACGATGCCGGCCTTGTGCGCGGCGGCGAGGCCCGAGAGCACGGCCTCGAGGATGTCGAGGGTCTGCTCGGGCGTCAGCCGCTCGTACTCCTGCAGCAGCTCGCGCAGCGTCATCCCGGGGAGGTACTCCATGACCAGGTACGCCATGTCCGAGTCCTGGCCCTGGTCGAACACGTTGACGACGTTGGGGTGCGCCAGCCGCGCGGCCGAGCGCGCCTCCTGGATGAAGCGGTCACGGAACGCGCTGTCGTCGGCGAGGTGGCCGTGCATCACCTTGACGGCGACGCGACGCTCGAGCCGGAGGTCGGTGGCGACGTAAACCGTCGCCATCCCGCCGCGCGCGATGCGGGACCTGACCTGGTACCGACCGTCGAGGAGACGGCCGATCATGGGGTCGGTCGGGCTGGAGGTCACTGGTCGATTCTAGGGATCGCCGGTGCCGAGGCCTCCCCGGCACACCGGTGCGCCGCCGCCCGTGTGCGCGTGCGGATCCGCGTCAGCCGATCTCGTCGAGCCACGCCCAGGCGGAGGCCTCCCACTTGGCGTAGGCATCCGGGTACGCGGAGTACTGGACGGCCTGCGCGGCCTGGGTGACGGTCATCGACTTCCATCCCGCGATGTCGAGGAGGCCGCGCGTGGCTCCGGGGTTCGGGTTGACGCTGCCGCCGAAGAAGGCGCGCGCCGCGTACACGGGGTCGTTGAGCTGAGCGGGCTGGCCCCAACCCTGGCTCGGGCGCTGCTGGAACAGCCCGATCGAGTCGCGGTCACCCCAGTCGAGGTTGCGGAGCGTCGACTCCTGCGCAGCGGTCGCGAGCGCGATGACGAGCCCGTAGTCGCTGACGCCGGCCGAGCGCCCGACCTGGACGATGACGCGCGCGTTGCTCCGCATCTCGTCGGTCATGATCGTGGTCCCGTCGAGCGACGCGACCTGCACCACGGCGGTCGACGCGTGCGGGATGGTGAGCTTGCTGCCCGCGTAGATGATGCTCGACCAGTTGAGGCCGTTGGCGTTGAGGAGGTCCTGGACGGTGACCCCGGACTTCGTCGCGATGCTGTGCAGGGTGTCGCCGGTCGCGATCGTGTACGTCCCGGAGAGGCCCTGCTTCGCGGCGGGGGATGCGCTGGTCGGGGTCGCGGGCGTCGCCGGCGCCGCGGAGGATCCCGCTCCCGGGATCGTGAGGCGGTTGCCGGGGAAGATCGTGCTCGTGGCCTGGAGGCCGTTCGCCTGGAGTACCGACGACGTCGAGACGCCGTGCTTGCCGGCGATGCCGGTCACCGTGTCGCCCGCCACGACCGTGTAGCTCGCGCTGGATCCGGTCGGCGCGGCGACGGGAGCCGCCGTCGAGGAGCCGGAGCCGGAGCCGCCGAGCGTGAGCGTCTGGCCGGGGAAGATCGTGGTCTTCCAGCCAAGGCCGTTCTGCGCGAGGACGGATGCGGTGGAGAGGCCGAACTGCCCGGCGATGCTCGAGACCGTGTCGCCCTGCTCGACGACGTACGTGGAGGGCGCGGCCACGGTGGGGGCCGCTGCCGGGGCTGCCGTCGGAGCGGCGACGCGGGGGAGCTTGGTCTGCGTCGGGCCGGACTTGGCCTTCGGCACGCGCTTGACGGGTGCGGCTTCGGCAGGTGTCGCCATGCCGAGGCTCACCGCGAGGGAGCCGACGAGCACGATGGGCATGGTCGCGAGGAGCGCCTTGGAGCGGCGATTCGCCGAGCGTCCTGTGGCGGTGTCCGAGGACCGGCTGGGGTCCCGAGGAGAGGTGGGTTCGGTCATGGGCATGCTGGTCTACTCCGGCCGTCGTGCTCGATTCCCTGATGCAGGTGTTCCACGTTAACACGCAGCGAGAGGAAAGGGCACATAAGGGACGGATGTGACTGGAGTGAACAGCGACATGCGTCTTCGGCGGATAGGCAGACGAACGGCATCGTCGAGCGCCCCGCGCCCGCACGCCCGGTGCCGACGTCGACTCAGGACGTGCCAGCATGTGAGGCGTGAACGAGCCCTATGCCGACCGTGAGTGGTTGACCGTCCCCGATCTCGTCGACCTCCTGGGTCTCACCGTCAGCCGCGTGCGCCGGCTCATCGAGGACAGGCGCCTGCTGGCGGTCCGCCTCGACGGCGTGCTCAAGGTGCCGGCCGTGTTCCTGCGCGACGGCGAGCCGCTGTCCGAGCTCCGGGGCACCGTCATCGTGCTCGGCGACAACGGCTTCACCGACGAGGAGGCCATGCACTGGCTCCTCACGGAGGAGCCCAGCCTCGGCGCGGCCCCCGTGGACGCCCTGCTCGCCGGACGCAAGGCCGAGGTGCGACGGGTCGCCCAGGCCAGCGCCTGACCCGCGTCCGCGTCCACGCCGCGTCGTGAGCGGCGACCCCGTCGCCGTCGTCTCAGGTGACGCGACGGGTGACGCTGTCGACGAGGAGCTCGAGCTGGTTCCTCGCGCGGGCCCCGATCGGTGCGTCACGCAGCGCCGCCAGGGACTCCCGCACGTAGCGCGCGATCATCCCCTCGACCTCGTCGAGGGCACCGCTCTCGCGCAGGACCGACTGGAGCGCCCGGATCTGCTCGTCGTCGAGGTCCGCATCCCCGAGGAGCGCGTCGACCGTCCGGCGCACCCCGTCCGGCAGCCGACGTCGGGCCAGCGCGATGAGGACCGTGCGCTTGCCCTCCCGGAGATCGTCGCCGCTCGGCTTCCCGGTCACGGCGCTGTCGCCGAAGACGCCGAGCACGTCATCGCGCAGCTGGAACGCGATGCCGAGCGGCAGTCCGACGGCTCGGAGCGCCGCGACCTGCTCGGGCGTCGCGCCCGCCAGGCTCGCGCCGACGACGAGCGGAGCCTCGATGCTGTACTTCGCGGACTTGTAGACGATCACGTTGTGGGCACGGGCGAGCGTGTCGTCCTCGGGGACGGTCGGCCACGCGACCTCCTCGAGCACGTCGAGGTACTGGCCGAGCGTGACCTGGGTCCGCATCGTCGCGAGCTCCGCGCGGGTGGCACGGGCGGCGGACCCGTCCGCGAGCGCCAGGAGCGAGTCGATGAGCAGCTCGTCGCTCCATCCCAGGAGGAGGTCGCCGAGGAGGGTCGCCCCGGCCTCGCCGAAGCCCGCCGACGATCCGCCCCAGCCGCTCGCCGCGTGCAGCGCCTCGAAGCGGCGGTGCGCAGCGGGACGGCCTCGCCGCGTGTCGGAGCGGTCGATGATGTCGTCGTGGATGAGGGCCGCGGCGTGGAAGATCTCGAGGCCCGCGGCGACGCCGACCACCGCGCGGTACCCCGGTCGCTCCTCGCCCTGCGGGCGTCCGGCGGGAGAGGGCTCGAGGTCGATGACCGACCGCCAGCCCCAGTAGCAGAACTGCGCGCGGAAGCGCTTCCCGCCTCTCAGCAGATCCGAGGAGAACTCCTGGATGGGCACAAGATCCGGGCTGATCTCCCGGAGTCCCGCCGCCTGCGCCGTCAGGAAGTCGTCGAGGCGGGTCTGGACGTGGCTGACGAGGCGGTCGCTTTCGGGCACCCGCCTAGCCTAGCCAGGGGCAGGGAGCTAGAATCCACAGGTGAACACCAACGCGTCGTCCCGAGCCTGAGGGGAACATGATGCCGCTTTCCGAGCAAGAGCAGCGCCTGCTGGAGGAGATGGAGCGCAGTCTCTATCGCAACGACGCAGACTTCGTGGCGACCGTCAGCGGCCGACGCAGCAGACCCAACTACACGATGGTCGTGGTCGGCGTCCTGGTCATCGTCCTCGGCATCGCTGCCCTGGCAGCAGGCGTCATCACCAAGCTGGCCATCATCGGCATCCTCGGCTTCGCGATCATGATCATCGGGGCGCTCCTCATCTTCAGCCCGCGCGATGCGGCCGCCGATGCGTCGGCCCCGACCCCGCCCCGGGCCGCTGGCCGCGGTCCCGGCAAGCGACCCGCCTCGTCGTCCTCCTTCATGGACCGCATCAACGAGCGCTGGGAGAAGCGCCAGGGCGGTCAGGACTGACCTCCACCTGAGGCGGTCCTCCACCGCCCTCCACTCGACCCGAAGGGGCCGATCCCGAACCGGGATCGGCCCCTTCTCGTGTCCCCAGCACCATCCGCATCTCTCCCCGGCGCTCCCCGTGCGGTCCCTCGACCGCTCGCGGGGCGCTTCTGCGTGTCCGCGGCGCGCCGGTCGCGTGATTCCCCTCCACATCCCTCCCCTCGGCACAAACCCCGTATCCGCGGGCATCGGGGGACACGCGCCGCGTATTTGCCTCGCATCCCTGGCGGTGAGTGGAGGGCTGTGGAGTAAAGTGGAGCAAGTCCTGAACCACGGCCGGAGAGACAGGGGGTGTCGGTGTGTTCCTCGGCACCCATTCGCCTCGTCTCGACGACAAGGGGCGGCTCATCCTCCCCGCGAAGTTCCGCGACGAGCTCGAGGGCGGCGTCGTCATGACGCGCGGCCAGGACCGCTGCATCTACGTGTTCACGACGCGCGAGTTCGAGGAGCTGCACGACCGGATGCGCCAGGCCCCGCTCGCGAGCAAGCAGGCGCGCGACTACATGCGCGTCTTCCTGTCCGGGGCGAACGCCGAGACGCCGGACAAGCAGCACCGCATCACCATCCCGCAGGCTCTGCGCACCTACGCGGGCCTCGACCGCGAGCTCGCGGTCATCGGCGCGGGCAGCCGCGTCGAGATCTGGGACGCCGGCACGTGGGACGAGTACCTCACCGCCAACGAGAGCGCGTTCGCCGACACCGCGGAGGAGGTGATCCCCGGCCTGTTCTGACCCCGGCCCCTGACTCCCAGCCGTCCGACGCCCTGCCGCACTTCCCCGGTGGCAGGTCGGGACGGATGGGGATCAGGAGCCGCGGACAGGGCAGCGGGATGCCATGGCCCTCGACGACATCCACACCCCCGTCCTCCTCGAGCGGTGCCTCGAGCTGCTCGCCCCCGCCCTCCAGGGCGAGGGCGCCGTCCTGGTCGACGCCACCCTCGGGATGGCCGGCCACTCCGAAGCGTTCCTCGACGCGCTGCCCGGGCTGCGCCTGGTCGGCCTCGACCGCGACCCGGACGCCCTCGCCATCGCGGGGGAGCGGCTCGCCCGCTTCGGCGACCGGGTGCACCTCGTGCACACCGTCTACGACGGGATCGGCCGGGCGCTCGACGGGCTCGGCATCGGCGAGGTCCAGGGAGTGTTCTTCGACCTCGGCGTCTCGTCCCTCCAGCTCGACCGCGTCGAGCGCGGCTTCTCGTACTCGCAGGACGCGCCCCTCGACATGCGCATGGACGGGACCGCGGGCCTCACCGCCGCGCAGGTGGTGGCGGAGTACGACGAGCTCGAGCTGCGCCGGATCTTCTACGACTACGGCGAGGAGAAGCTCGCCCCGCGCTACGCGAGCCGCATCGTCCAGGCCCGCGAGGTGGAGCCGATCACCACGTCGGCGCGGCTGGTGGAGATCATCCAGCAGGCCACGCCCGCCGCGGTGCAGCGGGCCGGGCACCCGGCCAAGCGCGTGTTCCAGGCGCTGCGCATCGAGGTCAACCAGGAGCTGAGCGTCCTGGCGCGCGCCATGCCGGCTGCGATCGACCGGCTCGCCGTCGGCGGTCGCGTGGTCGTCGAGTCGTACCAGTCGCTCGAGGACCGCATCGTGAAGCGCGAGCTGCGCGTGCGGTCCACCAGCACCGCGCCCGTCGGCCTCCCCGTCGAGCTCCCCGAGCACCGTCCCGAGCTGAAGCTCCTCGTCCGCGGCGCCGAGCTCGCGGACCAGCACGAGATCGCCCAGAACCCCCGCGCCGCTTCCGTCCGGTTGCGCGCCGCCGAACGAGCCAGGAGGCGACACGCATGACCGATGCAGCACGCGCGACCGCGCGTCCCCGGATCCGGCCGTCCGCCGAGCCGCCCACCCGCCACATCGAGGTCGTCGCCACCCGCGGCCAGCGCCGCGCCCGTCCGCGCACCGTCTACGCCGTGATCGTCGTGGGCGGGCTCTTCGTCGTCCTCCTCGCGCAGCTGCTGCTCTCCATCGGCCTGTCCGACGGGGCGTACGCGATCCAGTCCCTCCAGCAGCAGCAGAAGGAGCTCGACCGCACGCACCAGGCGCTCACCGAGGACGTCGACAGGCTGTCGTCCCCGCAGAACCTGGCACGGAACGCCCAGGCGCTGGGCATGGTGGCGAGCGCATCGCCCTCCTTCCTCTCCCTCGACGGCACCATCCAGGGCACGCCGCAGGCGAAGGACGGCGCCACGACGGCGCTGACGGCGGACACGCTCATCGGCAACTCGCTCCTCTCCGGCGTCCCGCTCACCATCGAGAGCGACCCGGCCAAGCGCGCGGCCGCCCTCCAGGCCGCGACCGCGCAGGACGGCGCGGCCGCTGTCGACCCGGGCTCCGCGATCCCCGGGTCCGCGGAGTCCGCCGGCGGTGTGACCGCCGGGACCCCGAGCGCGCCTCCCGTGTCGGGCGCGGCCTCCGGGCTAGCGTCGGCCACGGCGATCCCGACCCCGCAGACCCGCTGACGCCGCCCCCCCCGAGGGGCAGCGGCCACCGCACGACACCGCTCCGACGGAGCACCGCACCGCATCGCAGGCATCGAGAGGAACTACCGAGTGAGCACGATCTCGAACCGACGGCGCATCGCCTTCTCCCTCATCGCGATCCTCGCCGTCATCGGGGTCTTCGTGGTCAAGCTCATCGACATCCAGGTCGTGCAGGCCACGGAGCTCAACGAGGAGGCGCTCGGCAAGCGGGCGATCTCGCAGACGCTCCCCGGCGTGCGCGGCAGCATCTACGACGCGGACGGCAAGGTGCTCGCGGACAGCGTCCTCCGCTACGACGTGACGATGGACCCCTCCAAGGCCGGCGACTTCACCCGGACCGTGACGGGCGACGACGGCAAGCCGGTCAAGCAGGACGTCTCGCTCGCCGACGCGGAGGCGCAGCTGGGCGCGATCACCGGGCAGAAGCCCGAGGAGATCGACGGGCTCATCACGGGCGCGCTCGCCAAGGACCCGAAGTCGCTCTTCGGCTACGTGACCAAGGGCGTCGACGTCGACGCGTACCTGGCCATCCGGGACCTCAAGATCCCGTGGATCTACTTCCAGGCCGTCTCGAGCCGCACCTACCCCAACGGGCAGATCGCGGGCAGCATCCTCGGGTACATCGCGGGCGACGGGACGGTCAAGGCCGGGCTCGAGCAGGAGTACGACTCGTGCCTCGCCGCCCAGGACGGCGCCCAGACCTACGAGCGCGGCGCGGACGGCGTGCCCATCGCCGGCAGCACCGTCACGCAGAAGCCCGCCGTCGACGGCAGCGACGTGATGACCAACATCGACACCGACCTCGAGTACTTCGCGCAGACCGCGGTCGCCGAGCAAGCCGTGAAGGTGGGCGCCGACTACGGGCACGCGACCATCGTCGAGGTGAAGACGGGCAAGGTCCTCGCGGTCGCCGAGTATCCGTCCGTCGACCCCAACGACGTGTCCGCCACGAAGCCCGAGGACCGGGGGAGCCGGGCGTTCAGCTCGCCGTTCGAGCCCGGATCCACGCTCAAGGCCGTGACCGCCGCCGCCCTCCTCGACTCGGGCAAGGCCGATGCCGGCACGCACGTGGTGGCGCCCTACACGTTCACCCGTCCGAACGTGAAGCTCAGCGACAGCTACGTGCACCCCGACCTCCACTTCACGCTCGCGGGCGTGCTCATGGACTCCTCGAACACGGGCATCTCGGCGCTCGGCGAGCGCCTGTCGGCCTCCGACCGCTACGACTACCTCAAGGCGTTCGGCGTCGGCGAGAAGACGGCCATCGACTTCCCCGGCGAGAGCAGCGGCCTCGTCCGCCCCTGGCAGGAGTGGGACCCGCAGACCAACTACGCGACCATGTTCGGCCAGGGCCTCACGACGACGGCGCTCCAGGTCGCGAGCATCTACCAGACCATCGGCAACCACGGCGTGAAGCTGCCGCTGTCGCTCGTCTCCGGCTGCAAGGCCGCCGACGGGACCGTGACGGACCAGCCGGACACGACCGGCACGCAGGTCATCTCGCCCCAGGCCGCCGACTCGACCGTCAACATGCTCGAGACGGTCGTCACCGACGGCCACCTCTCCAAGGACCTCACGATCCCGGGCTACCGGGTCGCCGCGAAGTCGGGCACGGCGCAGGTCGCGGAGGCCGACGGCAAGTACGGCAAGAACTACCTGGTGTCGATCGCGGGCCTCGCGCCGGCCGAGGACCCCCAGTACGTCGTGTCGATCAGCCTGGCCAATCCGGATACCATGAAGTCCTCGGCGGCCGCGGCGCCGGTCTTCCAGAAGATCATGTCCCAGGTACTGAAGACCTACCGGGTCCCGCCCTCCAGCGTGCCGTCCCCGAACCTCCCGACGACCTACTGAGAGATGAGGGCGATGACCTTCCCTGCCACTCCCGCCCTCCGCCCCGAGCATCCCGTCGCACGGTCGCTGTCCGGCCTGGTGAGCGACTTCGCGCTCGACGTCGTCGGCGACGTGGACGACGTGGAGGTCACCGGCGTGACCCTGTCCTCCTCCGACGTGCAACCGGGTGACCTCTACGTGGGGCTCCGCGGCGTGCGCGTGCACGGCGCGCGCTTCGCCTCCGACGCGGCCGCCAGCGGCGCGGTCGCGGTGCTCACCGACCCCGACGGGCTCGCCGAGGCGCGGGACTCCGGCCTGCCGGTGATCCTCACCCCCGACCCCCGTGCGGCCCTCGGCGACATCGCCGCGTGGGTCCACCGCTCGGCGGAGAACCCGGCGACGCTGTACGGGGTCACAGGCACGAACGGCAAGACGAGCGTGGTCTACCTGCTCGACGGGTTGCTCCGCCAGCTCGGCGTCGTGACCGGGCTCACGTCGACGGCCGAGCGCCGCATCGGCGAGGAGAGCATCACCAGCCGGCTCACCACGCCCGAGGCGAGCGAGCTGCACGCGCTCCTCGCCCGCATGCGCGAGGCCGAGGTCCGAGCCGTCACGATCGAGGTCTCGGCGCAGGCCCTCACGCGGCACCGCGTCGACGGCCTCGTGTTCGACGTGGCCGCGTTCATCAACCTGAGCCACGACCACCTCGATGACTACGCGGACTTCGAGGAGTACTTCGAGGCCAAGGCCGCGTTCTTCGACCCCGACCGCGCGCGCCGCGGCGTCGTCTCGCTGGACACGGTGTGGGGGCAGCGCATCGTGGAGCAGTCCCGGATCCCGATGACCACCATCTCCGCCCAGCCCGGCATCGAGGCCGACTGGAGGGTCACCGTGCTCGAGCAGACGCCCGACTCGACCGGCTTCCGCCTCGAGGGGCCCGACAACCGCGTGCTCGTCTCCAGCGTGCCCGTGCCCGGCTGGTTCATGGCCGCCAACGCGGGGCTCGCCATCGTGATGCTCGTCGAGTCCGGCTACGACCTCGACGCGGTCGCCCACGTGCTCGACCGCGACGGCGGCATCCAGGCGTACATCCCGGGTCGCGCCGAGCGGGTGTCCGGCGACACCGGGCCCCTCTTCTTCGTCGACTACGGGCACACCCCGGACGCGTTCGAGCAGACCCTGCAGGCGCTCCGGCCGTTCACGCCCGGCAAGCTCGTGATGGTGTTCGGCGCCGACGGCGACCGCGACACGACGAAGCGCGCGGAGATGGGCGCCATCGCGGCCCGCCTCGCGGACGTCGTGGTCATCACCGACTACCACCCCCGCTACGAGGACCCGGCGTCCATCCGGGCGAGCCTCATCGCGGGCGCGCGGGCCGCGGTGCCCGACCGCGAGATCCACGAGGTGCCCGACCCCGCCACCGCGATCCGCACCGCGGTGTCGCTGGTCGGCGAGGGGGACACCATCCTCGTCGCCGGACCCGGGCACGAGGACTACCACGAGGTGGCCGGGAAGAAGATCCCGTTCTCCGCCCGTGACGACGCGCGCGCGGCCCTCCGCGACGCAGGCTGGAGCTGACATGATCGCCCTCACCCTCGCCGAGATCGCCGAGGCGGTCGACGGCCGCCTCCTGCTGCGCGGCGACGCGACCGCGCAGACCGTCGTCGACGGCGTCGTCGACACCGACAGCCGGCTCATCGGGCCCGGCGGGATCTTCGTCGCCAAGCCCGGCGAGGAGACCGACGGCCACCTGTTCGCGCCCTGGGCCGTCGAGGCCGGCGCCGCGCTGCTCCTCGTCGAGCGCGAGCTCGACCTGCCCGTGCCCCAGGTGCTCGTGCCCGACGTCGTCGACGCGCTCGGCCGGCTGGCGCACGAGGTCGTCGCGCGGGTGCGCGCGCTCGGCGAGCTCCGGATGGTCGCGGTCACCGGGTCCAACGGCAAGACCACGACCAAGAACCTGCTCCACGCGATCCTCGAGACCCAGGGCGAGACCGTGTCGCCCGTCGCGTCGTTCAACAACGAGGTCGGCGCGCCGCTCACGATGCTCAAGGTGACGCGCTCGACGCGGTTCCTGGTCGCCGAGATGGGCGCGAGCGGTCTCGGGGAGATCACGCGCCTGATCCGCATGGCGAAGCCCGACGTCGGCATCGTGCTCACCGTGGGCCTCGCGCACGCCGGCGGCTTCGGCGGCATCGAGCGGACGCTCGTGACGAAGACGGAGATGGTCAAGGACCTCCTGCCCGAGGACACCGCCGTGCTCAACGCGGACGACCCGAGGGTCGCGTCCATGAGCGACAAGACCCAGGCGCCCGTGCTCTGGTTCGGCCGGGACGCCCGCGCCGCCGTCCGCGCGACCGACATCGTCGCGTCCGCCGCGGGCACGACCTTCACGCTGCACCTGCCCGACGGATCCACCCGTCCCGTGTCCTTCCGCGTGCTCGGCGAGCACCACGTCACCAACGCGCTGGCCGCCGCGGCGGGAGCGTGGGCGCTCGGCGTCGACGGCGACGCCATCGTCTCCGCCCTGCAGACCGTGCAGCGTGCCGAGCGGTGGCGCATGGAGGTGCTCGGCGGCAACGGCGTGACCGTGATCAACGACGCCTACAACGCGAGCCCCGACTCCATGGCCGCCGCCCTCCGCACCCTCGCGCAGATCCGCGGCCCGGAGCAGCGCACGGTCGCCGTCCTCGGCGAGATGAGCGAGCTCGGAGAGTTCTCCGAGGAGGAGCACGACCGCGTGGGCCTCCTCGCGGTGCGCCTCAACATCGGCCAGCTCGTCGTGGTGGGCCGCCCCGCGCGCCGCCTGCACCTCGAGGCCATCGGGCAGGGGTCATGGGACGGCGAGTCGATCTTCGCCGAGGACGCGGCCGAGGCCCGCGAGATCCTCGACGGGATCCTCCGCGACGGCGACCTCGTGCTCGTGAAGTCCTCGAACTCCGCGGGACTCCGCTTCCTCGGGGACGAGCTGGGGGAGAAGTACTCGTGGTAGCCCTCCTCGGCGCGGGCGCCATCTCGCTCGTCTTCACGCTCTTCCTGACGCCGCTGTTCATCAAGCTGTTCCACCGGCTGCAGTGGGGCCAGTTCATCCGCGACGACGGTCCGCAGTCGCACCACACCAAGCGCGGCACCGCGACCATGGGCGGCATCGTCATCATCCTGGCGAGCGTCATCGGCTACTTCGCGGGCCACCTGCTCACGTGGGACGGGATCCGCTTCGACCCCGTGACGCCGTCGGGCCTCCTCGTCGTGTTCATGATGGTCGGCCTCGGCTTCGTCGGGTTCCTCGACGACTACCTGAAGACCCGCAAGCAGCAATCCCTCGGGCTCGGCGGCTGGCAGAAGATCGCCGGCCAGGTCATCGTCGCCACCGTGTTCGCGGTGCTCGCCATCACGCTGCGCGACCCGGTGTCGGGCCTCACGCCGGCGTCGACCGCCATCAGCCTGTTCCGCGACCTGCCGCTCGACTTCATGGCGCTCGGCGCGGTCATCGGCACGGGCCTGTTCATCGTCTGGATCTGCCTCATCGTCGCCAGCGCCTCCAACGGCGTGAACGTGGCCGACGGGCTCGACGGGCTCGCGGCCGGAGCGTCGATCTTCTCGATCGGCTCGTACGTGATCATCGGCTTCTGGCAGTTCAACCAGTCGTGCGACAGCGTCTCCAGCTACCAGAACGAGTACCGCTGCTACGAGGTGGCGAGTCCGCTCGACCTCGCGATCATCGCGGCCTCCATCGTCGGCGCCCTCATCGGCTTCCTCTGGTGGAACACCTCGCCCGCGCAGATCTTCATGGGCGACACCGGCTCCCTCGGCCTCGGCGGCGCCCTGGCGGCCCTCGCGATCCTCAGCCGCACCGAGCTGCTGCTCGTCTTCATCGGCGGCCTGTTCGTGATCGTCGCGGGCTCGGTGGTGCTGCAGCGCGCCTACTTCAAGATCACCAAGGGCAAGCGCATCTTCCTCATGAGCCCGCTCCACCACCACTTCGAGCTCAAGGGCTGGGCCGAGGTCACGGTCGTCGTGCGCTTCTGGA
This sequence comes from Clavibacter sp., assembly GCF_014802555.1. Taxonomy (NCBI): domain Bacteria; kingdom Bacillati; phylum Actinomycetota; class Actinomycetes; order Micrococcales; family Microbacteriaceae; genus Clavibacter; species Clavibacter sp. The sequence goes on from NZ_JAAVCB010000087.1 coordinate 14,038, forward strand.
TCATCGCCGGCCTGCTGGTCGCGGCGGGCGTCGGCACCTTCTACCTGGAATGGATCACGCAGTAGAGATGACGGACGCTCCCCTCCACGACGGCCAGGCGCACGCGCGACCCGACTACCTGCACAGCTGGCACGACGACTGGACGGGCCTCCGCGTCGCGGTCCTCGGCCTCGGCCGCACGGGCTTCTCGGTGGCCGACACCCTGATCGAGCTCGGCGCGGACGTGCTCGTGGTCGCCGCCGACACGTCACCCGAGCGGCTGGCGCTGCTCGACGTGATCGGCGGGCGCCTGGTGCGCCCCACCGACGAGGAGCCCGTGCCCGCCGAGCTCGTGGCCTTCGCACCCGAGCTCGTGGTGGTGTCGCCCGGCTACGCGCCCACCCACCCGCTGCCCGCGTGGGCGACGGACGCGGGGATCCCGCTGTGGGGCGACATCGAGCTCGCCTGGCGCGTGCGCGACAAGACGGGCACGCCCGCCGAGTGGATCACCATCACCGGCACTAACGGCAAGACCACGACCACGCAGCTCACGGCAGCTCTCCTCCAGGAGGGTGGCGTCCGCGCGGTCCCGTGCGGGAACATCGGCCTGCCCGTGCTCGACGTGGTCCGCCACCCGGACGGCTTCGACGTGCTCGTCGTCGAGCTCTCGAGCCACCAGCTGCACTACATGCGCGAGGTGCGGCCGTACTCGAGCGCCTTCCTCAACCTGGCCGACGACCACCTCGAGTGGCACGGATCCCGGCAGGCGTACGCCGCCGCCAAGGGCCGCGTCTACGCCGACACGCGCGTCGCGTGCGTCTACAACCGCGCCGACCGCGCCACCGAGGACGCCCTCCGCCACGCCAACGTCCAGGACGGCGCGCGCGCCATCGGGTTCGGGCTCGACGCGCCGGGGCCGAGCGACCTCGGCATCGTCGACGACATCCTCTGCGACCGCGCGTTCCTGGAGGAGCGGTTCACGAGCGCCCTCGAGCTGACCACGCTCGACGAGCTGCGCGCGGTCGGGCTGGCCGCCCCGCACATCGTGCAGAACGTCCTGGCCGCGGCCGCCCTTGCCCGGTCCTATGGCGTCTCGCCGGCGGTCGTGCGGCAGGCGCTCCAGCGCTTCGAGCTCGACAGCCACCGCATCGAGCGGATCGGGGAGCGCGACGGCGTCGCGTTCGTCGACGACTCGAAGGCCACCAACCCGCACGCCGCGTCCGCGTCGCTCGCGGCGTTCCCCTCGGTGGTGTGGCTCGTCGGCGGCCTCCTCAAGGGCGTCGAGCTCGACGACCTGATCCGGGCGCACGCGGCACGCCTACGCGCCGCGATCGTGATCGGCGTCGAGCGTGCCGAGCTGCTCGCGGCATTCGCGCGACACGCGCCCGACGTCACGGTCCTCGAGGTGGCCGAGAGCGACACTGATGAGGTCATGCGGTCCGCCGTGCGGCTCGCGGCGGGCGTGGCCCGGGAGGGCGACACCGTCCTGCTGGCCCCGGCGGCGGCATCCATGGACCAATTCACCGACTACGCCGATCGCGGACGCCGATTCCGGGCCGCGGTCGACCACCACCTGGGAGGTGCGGCGGATGACACTGCCCCCGAGAACGACGCGGACCCCTCGCGCGGCTGACGCGCCGGGCCTCCGCGGTCCGCGCACCCCGCAGGCGACCGACGAGCCCACGCAGGAGGGGACGCAGCGCCGCGGCCTCGCCGCGCGGATCCACCTCGGCCGCGCCTTCCACGCGGAGAGCGGCTCCTACTTCCTGCTGCTCGGCACGACGCTCTTCCTCGTGGTCTTCGGTCTGGTGATGGTGCTGTCGTCGTCGAGCATCGACTCGTTCGTGGCCGGCGGCGGCTTCTTCGGCATCTTCCTCAAGCAGGGCATGTTCGCGCTCATCGGCGTGCCGCTCATGCTCCTGGTCTCGCTGGTGCCGCCCATGTTCTGGAAGCGCTGGGCGTGGGTGCTCCTCCTCGCGGCATCCGCCGTGCAGCTGCTCGTCTTCGGCCCCATGGGCGTGAAGGTCGGCGAGAACATCGGCTGGATCCGCATCGCCGGCACCACGTTCCAGCCCGCCGAGCTCATCAAGGTGGGCCTCGTGATCTGGTTGGCGTTCATCCTCGCGAGGAAGCGCCACCTGCTGCGCACCTGGCCGCACATCCTCATCCCCGTGCTGCCCGTCGCGGGCGGGGCCGTCGGCCTCGTCGCGCTCGGGGGCGACCTGGGGACCGTCATCATCATGGCGAGCATCGTGCTCGGCGCCCTGTTCTTCGCGGGCATCCCCATCGGCAAGCTCACGCTCATGCTCACGATCGGCTCCGTGCTCGCCGTGCTCATGACCGTCATCAGCGACAGCCGCATGCGCCGCGTCACCGAGTTCCTCACCGGCCAGTGCGACTACGCGGGCGGCTGCTGGCAGTCGACCCACGGCCTGTACGCGCTGGCGGCCGGCGGGATCTTCGGCGTCGGCCTCGGCAACTCGAAGGCCAAGTGGATGTGGCTGCCCGAGGCCGACAACGACTACATCTTCGCGATCATCGGCGAGGAGCTCGGCCTCATCGGCGCGATCGTCGTCATCCTCCTGTTCGTGGTCCTCGCCATCGGCTTCATCCGCGTGATCCGCGCCAACACCGACACGTTCGCCCGCGTCGCGACGGGCGCCGTCATGACGTGGATCATCGTGCAGGCGTTCGTGAACATCGGCGTGGTGCTGAACCTGCTCCCGGTGCTCGGGGTGCCGTTGCCGTTCGTGTCGTCCGGAGGCTCGTCGCTCGTGACGACGCTCGTCGCGATGGGCATCGTGCTGGGCTTCGCGCGGCGGCCCACGACGGAGGAGTCGCCCGACGTCGTGCCCGCCGTCATCGGGATGCGCTCGTGACCGTCTACCTGCTCGCCGGCGGCGGCACCGCGGGGCACGTGAATCCGCTGCTCGCTGTGGCCGACGAGCTGCGCGCCCGCGAGCCGGGGTCGACGATCCTCGTCCTCGGCACGCGCGAGGGCCTCGAGTCGCGGCTCGTCCCGGCGCGCGGCTACGAGCTGCTGACCATCGCGCGCCTGCCGTTCCCGCGTCGCCCGAACGGTGCTGCCGTGCGCTTCGCGCCGGCGTTCACGCGGGCCGTCGGGCAGATCCGCCGCATGATCGCCGAGCGCGGCGTCGACGTGGTGGTCGGCTTCGGCGGCTACGCGGCCGCGCCCGCCTACCTCGCCGCGCGCCGCTCGGGGGTCCCCGTCGTCGTCCACGAGGCCAACGCGTCGCCCGGGCTCGCCAACCGGCTGGGCGCCCGCGTCGCGACCGCCGTGGGGATCACGTTCCCCGGCACGGCGCTCGGCCCGCGCGCCGAGGTCGTCGGCATGCCGCTCCGCCGCGAGATCGCGACCCTCGACCGCGACGCCGTCCGCGACGCCGCGCGCGCCGAGCTCGGCCTCGACGCCGACCGGCCGACGTTGCTCGTCACGGGCGGATCCACGGGCGCCCGCAGCCTCAACCGCACGGTGGTGCAGGTGGCCGAGCGCATCACGGCGACGGGCGCGCAGATCCTCCACATCGTCGGCGGCGCACAGGAGTTCACCGACCCGGGCGTCGAGCGCTACCACGTGGTCGGCTACTCCGACCGGATGGAGCTCGCCATCGCCGCGGCCGACCTCGTCGTCTCCCGCGCGGGCGCCGGCGCCCTGTCCGAGCTCACTGCCGTCGGCATCCCCGCGGTCTACGTGCCGTACCCGGTCGGGAACGGCGAGCAGGCCGTCAACGTCCGCGGCGTCGTCGCGGCCGGCGGCGGGATCGTCGTGGCCGACGCCGACTTCACCCCCGACTGGGTGCTCGCGCACGTCGTCCCGCTCCTGTCCGACCCGGCGGCGCTCGCGCGCATGTCCGAGGCGGCGGCCTCCGTCGGCACGCGCGACGGCGCGGCCCGCATGGCCGACCTCGTCCGCGACGCCGTCGCGTCCCGACCCTCCCGGCCCGCCGTGCGGCGCTGACCGCGCGCCGCCGCCCGCCCGCTTCCCACCTCCCGAGGAGACCGCACGTGATCGCACCCGACCTGACCATGGACATCCCGACCGAGCTCGGGCGCGTCCACTTCGTGGGCATCGGCGGGTCCGGCATGAGCGGGATCGCCCGCCTGTTCCTCGCCGCCGGGCACCGCGTCACCGGATCCGACTCTCGCGACTCCGACGCCGTGCAGGCGCTCCGGGAGCTGGGCGCCGAGATCCACGTCGGCCACGACGCCGCGCACGTGGGCGACGCCGACGCGCTCGTCGTCACGGGCGCGCTCTGGCAGGACAACCCCGAGTACGTGCTCGCGAAGGAGCGGGGCCTGCCGATCCTGCACCGCTCGCAGGCGCTCGCCTGGCTCATCTCGGGGCAGCGCCTCGTCGCGGTCGCCGGCGCCCATGGCAAGACCACCTCGACGGGCATGATCGTCACCGCGCTCCTCGAGGCGGGCCGCGACCCGTCCTTCGTGAACGGCGGCGTGATCGGCGGCATCGGCGTCTCGAGCGCCCCCGGATCCGAGGAGCTGTTCGTCGTCGAGGCCGACGAGTCCGACGGCTCGTTCCTCCTCTACGACACGGCCGTCGCGCTCATCACGAACGTCGACGCCGACCACCTCGACCACTACGGCTCGCACGAGGCCTTCGACGACGCGTTCGTGCGCTTCGCGAGCGCCGCCTCGGAGCTCGTCGTCATCTCCAGCGACGACCCCGGCGCGCGCCGCGTGACCGCCCGCATCGAGGGCCGCGTCGTGACCTTCGGCGAGGACCCCGCCGCCGACATCCGGATCACCGACATCGTCACCGACGGCCCCGTCGCCTTCACCCTCACGCACGACGGCGTCTCCCGCCGTGCCGCGCTCCGCGTCCCCGGACGCCACAACGCGATCAACGCCGCGGGCGCCTACGCCGTGCTCGTGGGCCTCGGCGTGGATCCCGACGACGCCATCGCCGGCCTGGCCGGCTTCTCCGGCACCAGCCGGCGCTTCGAGCTGCACGCGGAGGTCCGCGGCGTCAGCGTCTACGACGACTACGCGCACCACCCCACCGAGGTCCGCGCGGCGCTCGAGGCCGCGCGCACGGTCGTGGGGGAGGGGCGCATCATCGCCGTCCACCAGCCGCACCTCTACAGCCGCACGCAGATGATGGCCGGCGACTTCGCGCGCGTCTACGAGGAGCTGGCCGACCACACGATCGTGCTCGACGTCTTCGGCGCCCGCGAGGACCCGATCCCGGGCGTCACCGGCGCCCTCGTCTCCGAGCGCTTCGCCGATGCGAGCCACGTCGACTACCTGCCCGACTGGCAGCAGGCCGCCGACCGCGCGGCCGAGATCGCGCGGGACGGCGACTTCATCGTGACCCTCAGCTGCGGCGACGTGTACCGGATCATCCCGCAGGTGATCGGCGCCCTCGAGCGTCCCGCCGGATCCGCGCAGCCCGCCGCGTCCTCCCGGCCCCGCGAGTGAAGCGGCCCGAGGGCTTCGACCGGCCGCGGGTCCCGAAGCCGCCCGCGCCCGACGCCCCCACCGGCTCGGCCGAGGCGGAGGCCCGTGGTCGCCGCGGATCCCGCCCCGCCGCGCCCG
>NZ_JAAVCB010000088.1:0-26151 GCF_014802555.1 Clavibacter sp.
CGTCCGTCGTGGTCGCGTCGCGGCTGCCGCGCATGGCCGCGGGGATCCTCGTGGGCCTCGCCCTCGGCGCGGCCGGCGCCGCCCTCCAGACCGTGAGCCGCAACGTGCTCGCGTCGCCCGACACGCTCGCCGTGAACGCGGGCGCGTACGCGGCCCTCGCGGTCGCGGCCGTCACCGGGCTCACGCTGCCGGTGCTCGCGGGCGCCGGCGTCGCGTTCGTGGGCGGCCTCGTCGCGGCGGCGGTCGTGCTCGCGGTCTCGGGCCTCGGATCCGGCACCGTGCGCCTCGTGCTCGCGGGCAGCGCGCTCGCGCTCGGCCTCGGATCCGTCACCAGCGCGCTCCTCCTCCTCTTCCCGGAGCAGACCAGCGGCCTCTACCGCTGGGGCCAGGGCGGCATCGGCCAGAACGGGTTCGACGCGGTCGCGCAGATGGCGCCCGTCGTGGTGGTCGCGCTCGGGATCCTGCTCGTCATCACCCGCCGGCTCGACGCGCTCGGGCTCGGCGACGACGCCGCCCGCAGCCTCGGCGTCCACGTGCGGTCGACCCGCGTGGTCGCCGTGCTCGCCTCGGTGCTGCTCGCCGCCTCCGCCGTGACGGTCGCCGGCCCCATCGGCTTCGTCGGCCTGTACGCGCCCGCGTTCGTGCGGCCGCTGCGTCGGCTCGTGCCGGGCGTGCGGCGCTCGTGGGTCTTCATCCCGGTCGCCGGGCTCATGGGCGCGGCCGTCGTGCTCCTCGCCGACGTGCTGCTGCGCGCGGTCGTCGGCGCCGAGGCGTCGGTCGCCGTGCCGACCGGGCTCGTCACCTCCCTCATCGGCGCGATCGTGCTCGTGGTGCTGGCCGTGCGCACCCGCGACAGCGCGACGTCCGCGCCCACCGAGCGGCACGGCGTGGTCACCCGCCGCCGCGTCGCGCTCGTGGTCGGCGCGCTGGTCGCGGTGCTCGTCGGCCTGCTCGTCGCGGCCGTGCTCCTCGGCGACGCGAAGCTGCTCCTCGGCGACGTCGTCAACGGGATCCGCGGCACCGCCGGCCCCGTCGTCAGCTACGTGCTCGACACCCGCGTGCCGCGCGTGCTCGCCGCCGTGCTGGCCGGTGCGGCGCTCGCGCTGGCGGGCGTGCTCGTGCAGGCCGTGACCCGGAACCCGCTGGCGGATCCCGCGATCCTCGGCGTCTCCGGCGGCGCGGGCCTCGGCGCCGTGCTGTTCGTGACCACCGCGCCGCTCGCGTCCGGCTGGGGCATCGCGGGCGCCGCCGGGCTGGGCGCCCTCGCCGCGGCGGCCGTCGTGTTCGGGCTCGCGGCGCGCGGCGGGTTCCCGCAGAACCGGCTGGTGCTCATCGGCGTCGGCGTCTCGGCGGGCACGGCCGCGGCGATCAGCATGATCATCGTGCTCACCGACCCGTTCGACGGGGCGAAGGCGCTCACCTGGCTGTCGGGATCCACCTACGGCCGCGGGTTCGACGACGCCCTGCCAGTGCTGGCCGCGCTCGCGCTCGCCGTGGCCGTCGCGGCGCCGCGGCACCGGATGCTCGACCTCGTCGCCCTCGACGACGACACCCCGCGCCTCCTCGGCGTCTCGCTCGGTCGCGCGCGCCTGCTCGCGCTCACGATCGCGGTCGTCCTCACGGCGACGGCGGTGGCGGCCGTGGGCGTGATCGGCTTCGTCGGCCTGGTCGCGCCGCACGCGGCCCGCGCGCTCGTCGGGTCGCGCCACGCCCGTGTGCTCCCCGTCGCGATCCTGCTGGGCGCCGCCCTCGTGACCCTCGCCGACCTGCTCGGCCGCACCGCGATCGCCCCGGGCCAGCTCGGCGCCGGCCTCGTCACCGCGCTCGTCGGCACGCCGTACTTCGTGTGGCTGCTGTGGCGCGGGCGGGCGGCGCGGGGGCGGTAGGGGCGGGGCGATTCCGTCGAGGCCGTGCGTGTGCACGCGCTCTGCCGCTAGGCCCGTGAAGTCGAAGGTCGACATGTGAGGCCTGGCCCCCACGGGAGTTGCGCCGTCTGAGAGGGCCCCGTCCTGCTGGAATTCCAGGCATTCTTGAAGGAGATGCCCGAATTGACGTTGAAACGATGGCCTCAGGTGCTACAATCATTTCAACGCGTGGAGCCAGGTGCTTCACCGGAGAGTTGACCCAGGAGGTCATCGCCGGGTACGCGGAGTGGCCCAACTGCGACAGGTTCGCCGTTGGATCGACAAGCTCCCCGGGAGGGTTGGAGTCGAGAACCTTCCTCCCCGAAGGCCGACAAGCGTCATGCTCAACACCCCGCGGTTGTGAGCCGAATTCGCGCTTGATCGGTGCATCCCGGATGCGGAAGCTTTTTTAGTCACCGATCAATGGTCAGTCGATCTAGGTGCGGCGCAGGCTCCCGCGCCGGCATCGAGACTTCCATGATCCATTTCGCCCTCCTGTCTGTAGAAGGCAATTCTCTTCTTGCGCTACTCAGCGCGTGGAGCTCCTCCGATCCGGGTCCCGTCGTAGTCGTAGGGACATTCGTTGTCTTTAAATTGGTACTGCCAACTCTCGTCACCGACGTCATAGTTCCTCTAGTGGCCGTGCTCGGCACGGGACAGCGGGGCGCCAACGCCCGGGCCCTAAAGGGGGTCGTCGCACATGATGCGACCGACCGCCGTCGGAATCCGAAGAAAAGCGGCAGGAAATAGGCGAGGCTCCCGTGACGACGCTCCTTGTGCGTGACCGCGACCATGGGCCGGGACTCTTCGCCGTCCACAGCGCGTCGGTCCTCGGAGAATCGGGGAGCTCGCGTGCGTCGCGTAGGACGGATTGGCCTGAAGGGTCCGCTCCGTCGTCGCCGGGGGTGGGGCTGACCCCACCCCCGATCCGGGAGCGGGCAGGATGGGAACCGCACCGGCGCCTCGCGAGGCTGAGTGTCATGAACGAGACACCGCCCACCACCGAGGCCGAATCGACGCCCGTGCCACCCGAGGACCTCCCCGCCGCACCCGCCGACGCCGACGACCGAGCCGACGTAGACGCGGGCGACGCCACGCGACCGCCCGCGCTGCCCCGCCGCCGCTCCTTCTACGCCGACGCCTGGCGCCACCTCCCGCGCGACCTCGGGTACCTCGCGCTCACCGCGCTGCTGCTCGCCACCGTCTACTTCGCGCTCCCCACCGCGGTCTACAGCCTCTTCGACTCGCTCCTCTGGTCCGCGTCGGGCATCTTCGCGGCCGTCGCGCTGCTCGCGGCGCTGTTCGCGGCGCGCGGGCTGGGCGCCGTCGAGCGAGTGCGGATCGGGTGGGCCGAGCCCCGCCCCATCCGCCCGGTCGACTGGACGCCGCGGTGGCAGCAGAACCGCGCCATGCGGATCCTCTCGGCCGTCGCGAACCCGCACTACTGGCTGCACCTGCTGCACGCGGTCGTGGTCTACCCGCTGGTGTCGTTCGTGACGCTCGGCGCGGGCGCCCTGCTGGTCGCCGGGTTCCTCGGGCCGATCGGCGGCGGGATCGCGATCCTCGGTTACGGGTGGCGCTTCGAGGAGCTCCTCGTGGAGCGCGGCTACGACGCGGGACGCACCTTCGCCCTCGCCGGCGTCCTCGGCGTGACGGCGATGATCCTGTCCGTCGTGCTCCTCCCGCTCTGGGGGCGCGGCGCCGTGCTCGCCCACTACTGGACGGATCACGCGCTCCTCGGCGGGTTCAAGTCCGACGTCCTCGAGCGCCGCGTCCAGGGCCTCGAGCAGTCCCGCGCCGGCGCCGTAACGGCCGAGGGCCAGACGCTCCGCCAGATCGAGCGCGACCTGCACGACGGGCCGCAGCAGCGCCTGGTGCGCCTCCGCATGGACCTCGCCGCCGCCGAGCGCGCGCTGGACACGGATCCGGAGCGCGCCAGGACCCTCATCGCCGAGGCCTCGGAGCACGCGCACGACACCCTCGAGGAGCTGCGCGCGCTGTCCCGCGGGTTCGCCCCGCCGATCCTCCTCGACCGCGGGCTCGTGGCGGCCCTGGAGGCGCTCGCCTCCCGGTCGACCGTCCCCGTGGCGCTCGACGTCCACCTGCCCGAGAACCTGGTGCTCCCGACCGAGGTCGAGCGGAACGTCTACTTCACGGTCAGCGAGCTCCTCACCAACGTGGCGAAGCACTCCGGGGCGACCCGGGCGGACGTCACGCTGGTGCTGATGCGCGACTTCGACGGGACGCGGATCCTCGTCGCCCGGGTGACCGACGACGGCCAGGGCGGCGCGTCCGTCCGGGAGGGGCACGGCCTCGAGGGGCTCGTCGGACGGATCGGCGCGCTCGACGGCGACGTGAGCATCTCCAGCCCGCAGGGCGGCCCGACCCGGATCACGGCGCGGGTGCCCCTGCTGACGCTGAACGGCGTGCCGACCGACGGATCCGCCGGCGCCGGTCCCGCGGCGGGCGGCCCGGTCGCCGCATCGCCCGACCCCGCCGCGTGAGCATCCCGATCGCTACGCTCGGGACCATGGACGACGCCCCGGATGCAGCGCGCATCCGGGCCGTCGTGGTCGACGACGCGGTGCTCCTCCGCGAAGGGCTCGCGCGCGTGCTCGTCGAGGCCGGCATCGACGTGGTCGCCCAGCACGCGGACGCGCAGGGGTTCCTCGCGGCGCTCGCCGACGACGCCCCCGACGTCGTCGTGATGGACGTGCGGATGCCGCCGACCTTCTCCGACGAGGGGATCCGCGCCACGGTCGAGGCGCGCCGGCGCGTCCCGGGGATCGGCGTGCTGCTCCTCTCCCAGTACGTCGAGGCCGCCTACGCCGAGGAGGTCTTCCGCAGCGGGACGGCCGGCATCGGCTACCTGCTCAAGGACCGCGTGACCCGGCTCGAGGAGATCGACGACGCCGTGCGCCGCGTCGCGTCCGGAGGCACCGTGCTCGACCCGGAGGTGGTGACGCAGCTCATGGCCCGCCGCCGCGATCCCCTCACCGCGCTCACGCCGCGCGAGCGCGAGGTGCTCGGGCTGATGGCGGAGGGCCGCACCAACGCCGCGATCGCGCGGGCCCTCGTGATCGGCACGGGCGCGATCGAGAAGCACGTGACGAGCATCTTCTCCAAGCTCGGCCTGGAGGACACGGGCGAGGACCACCGGCGGGTGCTGGCCGTGCTCGCCTACCTCGGGTGACGCGGCGGGCGGGTCGCTACCCGGTCAGCGCGATGATCAGCAGGGCGGTCGACGCGCCGATGATGCAGAGGCCGATGGCGCCGCCCGCCGCCCACAGGCCGATGAGCGTGGAGCGGCCCGCGCCCGGTCGGAGCCCGAGGGATCGACCCGTCTCGACGATGCGCGCGCGCTCCGCGTCGGGGCTGAACGCCGTGAGCACGCCGCCCGGATCGAGCCCCAGCTGGATGATGCGGCCGTACCGGATGCGCCCCGACCGGATGGAGGACGACACCCCGAGACGCGGCACCATGCCGGTCGCCCCCGCGCTCCACGACAGCGTGCGCAGGGTGTCGTCGATGCGGAACCGGTTCTTCCGCTCGTCGACCCGCACGGTGTAGGTGATGCTGTCCCGCACGTCGGAGTACTGGAGGATCGACCACCATCGCGCGTCCGCCAGCGCGAATCCCACCCGGAAGCCGTCGGGACACGGCTCGACCATGAACGGGGTGCCGTCGAGGCCCGACGCCACGCGGCGCGCGAACCGCTCCGTGACGCTGACGTCGGTCTCGGACCCGGTCCCTGCCGCCGATGCGACCGCGGCCGCGGCGGCGACCTCGGGGTAGGCCGTCGGCTCGCCGCCCAGCACGGGCATCTCCGCGCGGGCGGCGTCCTCGGCCGCGCGGTTCCGCCGTGCACGTCGCACGGCCGAGGGCGCGGCGATGAGGAGCCCGAGGCCGAGGAGCGTCATCGGGATCGCGAAGAGGAGCCCGCTCCGGGAGCTCCCGCGGGCCCCGGGGGTGTCGATGATGGCGACCTTTGGATCCGCCGGGTCGTACAGGACGGGGATGGTCGAGCCGGTCGTGAAGTCGTCCGCGCGATCGCTGCACTGCGTCCGGTCGAGCACGGTCTGCCGCGAGCCGTCGGCCGCCGTGAACGCGTAGCGCGGGCAGTGCTCCGTGTCGGAGTACCGGGTGCGGTGCGTCGAGGAGTGGAGCGTGACGACCTCGGTCAGCGTCCCCTCCGCCGTCACGCCGGCGCCGTCCGTCAAGGCGTCGCGGACATCCCCCTGGTGCAGCGCCGAGACGATGCCGAGGATCCCGCTGCCGGTGATCAGGGCGCCGACCACGCAGAGGAGCAGACCCCGCAGGGCGGGTCGCGTCGAGAAGAGCCGCGATGCGCGCATGATCGTCCCGTTCCCTCGGTGGACAGGGCCGCCGCGTGGCACCCGTGAGCGCTGCACACCGGGGGTCCGACTCCCGCGGAACCTATCGGCCGGGATGAGGACGGGTTGATCCGTCGAGCGGTCGATCCCCGGATCGGCCGCCGCCGTGCCCCGCGGACGGCGCGGGGGCGGTAGCCAGCGGACACCCGCGTTCCCGCGCGGACGCTGGGGTGCGGGCGCCGCACGCTGGGATCGCGCTCAGCGGAGGCGCCGGCGGCCGCTCGTGCGACAGCATGAGCAGCAGGCGGGCCACGGTGCGTCGGGCGTCGTCCCGTCGTGCGGATCGACCCGCGTCGACGCACGAGGAGGCCACCGCATGTCCTGGCAGATCAACGGGTTGCCGCTGCATCCCCTCATCGTCCACTTCGTGGTGGTCGCGTTCCCCACGGCCGCCCTGCTCATCCTGGTGTCGGCGCTCTGGCCCGCGTTCGCGCGACGGCTCGGGATCATCACGCCGCTCGTCGCCCTGGCCTCGCTGATCGCGGTGCCGCTCGCGACGTCCTCTGGCGAGAACCTGGAGGAGAAGGTCGGCGCGAACCCCGTGCTCGAGGTGCACACCGAGCTCGGCGACACGCTGCTTCCCTGGGCGGTCGCGGTGTTCGTCGTCGCGGTGGCGCAGTGGCTGTGGATCCGCCGCCTCGCCGCCCAGGAGCCGCGCCGGCCCGGCCGCGACGCGCGCCCGATCCCCCGGTCGCGTCACGTCGCCGTCACCGCGGTGCTGGCCGTCGCCGTGGCCGTCTCCTCGGTCGGCGCCATCGTCACGACGGTGCGCATCGGGGAGTCGGGTGCCCGCGCCGTCTGGTCCGACTCCGCTGCCGGCGGCGACTGAGCCCCGCTGCGACCCCCCTCCCACCCTCGCCCGAACGAAGGGATCCCCGTGCCCCTCATCCGCATCGACCTCGTCGAAGGCCGACCCGACACGCAGATCACCGCGATCGGCGACGTCCTCATGCGCACGCTCGTGGATGTCTACGGCCTCCCGGAGCGCGACCGCTTCCAGATCGTCACCGAGCACGCTCCCGGACGGCTCACGGCCCTCGACGTCGGACTCGGCATCGAGCGGTCCGAGCAGGTCGTGATCATCCAGATCTTCACGCAGGCTGGCCGCAGCACCGAGGAGAAGCAGGAGTTCTTCCGCGTCCTCGCGGACTCGCTCGCCGAGGTCGGCGTCGCCGGCGAGGACCTCGTCATCGGCTTCGTCGAGAACACCGCCGCCGACTGGTCGTTCGGCTTCGGCCGTGCCCAGTACGTGACCGGGGAGCTGCAGAAGCCGGGCAGCTGATCCCGGTCGGTGCGCGGGTCCGCTCACCCCAGCTCGCGCCCCATCTGGATCCGCCGCCCGAGCCGGTCGAGGCCGAGCCGGGCCTCCGTCTCCACGAGCGCGAGGTGGAACGGCGTCGCGGGCTCCTCCTCGACGAACCCGGCGCGGGCGTAGGCGGGCGCGTTCCACGGGACGTCGGCGAAGGTGCGCAGCGTGATCCGCCGATGGCCGCGCCCTCGGGCCTCGTCGGCGGACGCCTCGACGAGGGCGCCGCCATGGCCGCGGCGGCCGTGCTCGGGCGGCACCGATACCTGCTCGAGGTGGGCCAGGTCGTCGATCTCCAGGACGTGCGCGAAGCCGACGAGCGGGCCGTCGGCCTCGGCGGCGTCCTCGGCGACCAGCAAGAAGCCGGGCTCCGCGGCGCGCGACACCCCGGACGGCGCGGGCGGCCAGTCCTCCGGGCGCAGCAGGTCGACGAGCAGGCGGTCGGCCGCGTCCTCGATCCGCTGCAGCGCATCGAGGTCGGCGGTGGTGGCGAGGCGGATGCGGGTGGTCACCGGAGCATCGTACGAGGGGCGCGTGCGGCGGTCAGGCGAGCGCGCGCGCCGCGGCCCGCAGCACCAGGTCGAGCAGCGACGCGAGCTCCTCCATCGCCACCTCCGCGGGCTCGCCGGGGAGGCTGCCGCGGCGCGGTGCGGATCCGGCGTCGAGGGCGGCGACGAGATCCGCCGCGAGCTTCCATCGCAGCGCCATGGACGCGTCGAGGCCGAGGCGCACGAGGTCCGTGGGCGCATCCGGCCCGGTCGACCGGATCCCCTGCGCGTAGCGGTCGACCGCCTCGTCGAGCACGGCCGCGACGTCCGCGGCGGACGCGTCGCCGCGCCGCACCGACGAGCACAGGAGCGACGCGAGGTCGGCGCCGACCGGTCCTGGCCCCACCGACTCCCAGTCGATGAGCACGATCCCGCCCGCGTCGCGGAACACGTTCGCGCCCGTCGCGTCGTGGTGGCAGAGCGTCCTCGGCAGCGCCTCGAGCACGCGGCGCACGCGGTCCTGCCCGGCGAGCAGCCGCGCGGCCGCGGGGATGCGCGCGCCGAGGCGGGCGCGGGCGGCAGGCCCGGGTGCCGCGAGCATCCGCATCCCGTCGGCCCCGGCCTCGGGCTGCGCGTGCCGGTCGATCCAGCCGGTGAAGAGCCACGGATCCTCCGGCGCCCGTCCGAGCCACTGCCCGCCGAGCGCGCCCAGCGCCGCCGCGGCGTCGAGCAGCGCGGCGCGGTCGAGCGGCCGCGGACCGAGGTGCCGCACCTCCTCGATCCAGAGCGTGACGCCGCCGGACGCATCCCGGAGCGTCCCGTGCGCACGCGGCGCGCGGATCCCCGGCGGCAGCGCGTCGAGCAGCCCCGACCGGTAGGCGGCCAGCTCACGCGCGCCGTTGTCGACGAGGTACGGGACGGCCAGCGTGGGACCCTCGGTGCGCTTCTCGACGAGCGTCCACGGCAGGGCCCTGCCGTCGTCGAGGCGCGCCCGCCCGCGGATCCGCGTCACCGACCGGTGCGCGAGGAACGCGTCGTACTCGAGCGGCTCGCGGACGACGCCCTCGAGCGCCGCGACGGGACGCCCGAGCGAGTCGGCGACGGCGGCCGCCAGCCCCGGGTCCCGCTCGTCGTCCATGCCACGACGCTACCGATGCGGCGCCGCGGCGAGGAGCGGGTGGTGCTAGTCCGCGTCCACCACGATGACCGTGACCACCGGCGTGCGGCGGTGGCGGCGCTGGAGCCAGCGCTGCAGGCCGTCGCTCATGGCGCGCTCGGCGGCGACGCCGTCGAGGTGGCGCTTGGCGGCCGCGTTCTTGAGGGCGGTGCTGATGGCGGCCTCGGCCTCCGGGATCCAGCCCTCGTGCTCGACGAAGCCGCGCGTGATGAGCTCGGCCGGGTGGATGAGCTTCTGCTCCTTCTCGTCGAAGATGCCGAGCACGGTGATCTGCCCCTCGGCGGCCAGCGTGCGGCGCTCCTCGAGCGCCTCCTCGGTGGCGACGCCGATGGTCATGCCGTCGACGAACACGTAGGGCGCGGGGACCCGGCCGGAGATCGAGGCGCGGCCGTTCACGAGATCGACGCTCACGCCGTCCTCGATGACGAGCGCGTTCTTCACGCCCGTGCTCTCGGCCAGGGCGGCGTTGGCGACGAGGTGGCGCCACTCGCCGTGCACGGGCAGCACGTTGCGGGGCTTGACGAGGTTGTAGCAGTAGACGAGCTCGCCGGCGCTGGCGTGGCCGGAGACGTGCACCTTCGCGTTGCCCTTGTGCACGACGTCGGCGCCCCAGCGGATCAGGCCGTTGATCACGCCGTAGATGGCGTTCTCGTTGCCGGGGATGAGCGAGCTGGCCAGGAGGATCGTGTCGCCCTCGCCCACCTCGATGATGTGCTCGCGGCGCGCCATGCGGCTGAGCGCCGCCATCGGCTCGCCCTGCGAACCGGTGCAGATGAGCGTGACCTTGTCGTCCGGCAGCTTGTTCAGCGCCTTCAGGTCGATGACGAGGCCCTTGGGGATGCGGAGGTAGCCGAGGTCGGACGCGATCTTCATGTTCCGCACCATCGAGCGGCCTACGAACGAGACCTTGCGGCCGTACTGCTCGGCGGAGTCGAGCACCTGCTGGATCCGGTGCACGTGGCTCGCGAAGCTGGAGACGACGATGCGCTTGGGCGCCGTGCGGAACACCTTCTCGATGGCGGGCGTGAGGTCCTTCTCGGCGGTCGTGAAGCCGGGGACCTCCGCGTTCGTGGAGTCGGTGAGGAAGAGGTCCACGCCCTCCTCGCCGAGGCGCGCGAACGCGCCGAGGTCGGTGAGGCGGCGGTCCATCGGGAACTGGTCCATCTTGAAGTCGCCCGTGTGCAGGACCATGCCGGCGCCCGTGCGGATCGCGACGGCGAGGCCGTCGGGGATGGAGTGGTTCACGGCGACGAACTCGAGGTTGAACTTGCCGGCGTCGATGCGGTCGCCCTCCTTCACCTGGCGGGTGACGGGCTTGATCTTGTGCTCCTCGAGCTTCGCGCTGATGAACGCGAGCGTGAGGCGGGATCCGATGACGGGGATGTCGGGCCGCTCCTGCAGGAGGTAGGGGACGCCGCCGATGTGGTCCTCGTGGCCGTGCGTGAGGACGATGCCCGTGATCTTGTCGAGGCGCCCGCGCAGGGTGCTGAAGTCGGGGAGGATCACGTTGATGCCGGGCTGGCTCTCCTCGGGGAAGAGCACGCCGCAGTCGACGATGAGCAGCTCGCCCTCGTACTCGAACAGCGTCATGTTGCGGCCGACGTCGCCGAGGCCGCCGAGGGGCGTGACCCGCAGGCCGCCGCGGGGCAGGCGCCCGGGCTTGGCGATGTCGAGGGCGTGGGCGTGGGACGTGGGAGGCATGGTGCCTTTCTGGTCAGGTCGTGCGGGTGATGCCGAGGTGCGCAGGTCGTGCTCGCGCGGTTCGTGCGTGGAGACGGTGCCTCCGGTGATGTCAGGGGCCGTCCGGGAGGACGGGTGGTGCGGCGCCGGGTCGCGGGCGACGGGGGCGGATGCGACGCGCGTCGCGCGGGTGCCGCCTCGCTCCCGGTCGGATGAGGGTCCAGCCGGTGTCGGCGGGGTCCGGTGTCACGGTGGTGAGCGGCGGCGCGCGAGGCGCGGTCAGCATCGAGTCTCCCATGCCCGCGCCGCGGAGTCCGCCCGGGCGCTCCGCGCGCCCATGTCGTGGGCCGACGTGACGCCAACCCTCCCTTCACGTTAGGGTTGGTGCAGGAGCCCCGCTCCGATCCCCTTCCCCTCCCGGCAGCCCGCACGGCGGCCGCGACACCCGCGCGACGACGCGCCACCGACCTCATCAGTGCGGGCGCGATGCCCGCGACAGAACGGAAGCCCATCCATGGCCTCAGGAACATCCACCCCGACCGTCCCCGCGCCGCCCGTCCGGCAGCCCAGCCCCACCGTCCTCCAGGCGCTGAGGAGCCCGCGCCTCCTCAGCCGCGAGGTGCTCGCCGGCCTCGTGGTCGCGCTCGCGCTGATCCCCGAGACGATCTCGTTCTCGATCATCGCCGGCGTGGATCCGCGCGTCGGCCTCTTCTCGTCGTTCGTGATGGCCGTCGCCATCGCGTTCCTCGGCGGCCGGCCCGCGATGATCACCGCGGCCACCGGCGCCGTCGCGCTCGTCGTGGCACCGATCGTGCGCGACCACGGCCTCGACTACCTCATCGCCACCGTGATCCTCGGCGGCCTGCTGCAGATCGTGCTCGGCCTGCTCGGCGTCGCGAAGCTCATGCGGTTCATCCCGCGCTCGGTGATGGTCGGCTTCGTCAACGCGCTCGCGATCCTCATCTTCTCCGCGCAGATCCCGAACCTCGTGGGCGTGCCGTGGCTCGTCTACCCGCTGGTCGCGGGCGGCATCGCGATCATCGTGGTGATGCCGCGGATCACGAAGGTCGTCCCCGCGCCGCTCGTCGCGATCGTCGTCATCACCGTCGCGGTGGTCGTCACCGCGCTCGCCGTGCCGACCGTGGGCGACCAGGGCGCGCTGCCCGACAGCCTGCCGACCCTCTTCATCCCGGACGTCCCGCTCACGTTCGACACCCTGCGGATCATCGCGCCGTACGCGCTCGCCCTGGCGCTCGTCGGGATCCTCGAGTCGCTGATGACCGCCAAGCTCGTCGACGACATCACCGACACGCCGTCGCGCAAGACCCGCGAGACGCTCGGCCAGGGCGGCGCGAACATCCTCTCGGGCCTCTTCGGCGGCATGGGCGGCTGCGCGATGATCGGCCAGACGATGATCAACGTGAAGGCCTCCGGCGCACGTACCCGCATCTCCACGTTCCTCGCGGGCGTGTTCCTGCTGATCCTCGTGGTCGGCCTCGGCGACGTCGTCGCGACGATCCCGATGGCCGCGCTCGTGGCCGTGATGATCATGGTCTCGGTCGGCACCTTCGACTGGCACAGCATCCGGCCGTCGACGCTGCGCCGCATGCCGGTCGGCGAGACGCTCGTGATGGTGCTCACGGTGATCGTCGTCGTGCTCACCGACAACCTCGCGATCGGCGTCATCATCGGAGTGATCGCCTCGATGATCGTCTTCGCCCGCCGCGTCGCGCACTTCGCGACGGTCGAGCGCACGGAGCGCACCGACGAGGACGGCGCCCCGGTCGCGCACTACGCCGTCATCGGCGAGCTCTTCTTCGCCTCCAGCAACGACCTCACCACGCAGTTCGACTACGCGGGCGACCCGGAGCGCGTGGTCATCGACATGACCGGATCCCACGTCTGGGACGCCTCGACCGTCGCGGCCCTCGACGCCATCACGTACAAGTACGAGCGCCACGGCAAGCGCGCCGTCATCAGCGGCATGAACGCGTCGTCCGCCGCGATGCACGGCCGCCTCGCGGGGGAGCTGGGCGCGGGGCACTGACCGGGGCGTGGCCGGATGGGCCTCGCGTCAGCGCCCGCGGTCGGTGTCGCGACGCGGGGTCCGGCTGCCCAGCCTGCTGCGGTCCCGAGCAGCGGCCGCCGTCCTGGGTCGGGGGGTCGCGGGAGCGACCACCCTGTCGAGCATCGTGCGTGGCTCAGCCGATGCCGTATCGGGCGCGGACGCGCTCGCGCAGCTCCGTCGCGTCGATTCGTCCGGCCACGTACTCGCCGGCGTCCTCCGACGTGCTCGGGGTGAGGTGCAACCCCTCCATCTCACCGCTGTGCGCGGCGTCCTCCACGCGGCGCCGGCGCTCCTCGCGCCCGGCGCCATCCCGATCCTCCGGCATGCGGTACTCCGATCCTCGATGTCCGATGGTAACGGCGAGACCTCGGTGCGATCAGGGCCGCTCGATATCGTGGGCCCACCCGCGTGACCCGCGCGGAGTCCGAGGAGGAGCCCCCATGAGCAGCTACGCCGTCACCGATCCGACCACCGGCGAGACCGTCGCCGTGCATCCCGAGATCACCGACGCGGAGCTGCAGGAGGCCGTCGCGCGGGCCGAGGGCGCCTACCGCGGTTGGTCGCGCCGCACCTCCATCGCCGAGCGCGCCGCCCTCGTCGCGCGGGTCGCCGAGCTGCACGTGGAGCGCCGGGACGAGCTGGCGCGGATCATCGTGCGCGAGATGGGCAAGCCCCTCGACCAGGCGCTCGGCGAGGTGGACTTCGCCGCCGACATCCACGCCTACTACGCCCGGAACGTCGAGGAGTTCCTCGCCGACGAGGCCATCGAGCTCGCCGACGGCACCGGATCCGCGTTCGTGCGCCGCTCGGGCCTCGGCGTGCTGCTCGGGATCATGCCGTGGAACTTCCCCTACTACCAGGTGGCCCGGTTCGCGGCGCCGGCCATCGTGACCGGGAACGCGATCCTGCTCAAGCACGCGCCGCAGTGCCCGGAGTCGGCCGAGGCGATCCAGCGGATGTTCGCGGATGCCGCCGCCGAGCTCGGCGCCGACCCGGGCGTCTACGTGACCGTGCTCGCCACGAACGCGCAGATCGAGGGCGTGATCGCGGACCCGCGCGTGCAGGGCGTCTCCGTCACGGGATCCGAGCGGGCGGGCGCCGCCGTGGCCGAGATCGCCGGCCGGCACCTGAAGAAGGTCGTGCTCGAGCTCGGCGGATCCGACCCCTTCATCCTCCTGTCGACCGACGACCTCGACGCATCGGTCCAGGATGCGGTGGCCGCGCGCCTCGACAACAACGGCCAGTCCTGCAACGGCGCCAAGCGCTTCCTCGTGATCGACCACCTCTACGAGGAGTTCGCCGCCCGCTTCACCGCGCAGCTCACGGCGGCGCAGCCCGCGGATCCGATGTCCGACGGCACCGTGCTCGGCCCGCTCTCCTCGCGCGCCGCGACCGAGCGCCTCACCGAGCAGCTGTCCCGCGCGGTCGCGCAGGGCGCGACCTTCCTCGCGAGCGGAGAGCCGGACGGCAACCTCTTCCCGCCCGCGGTGCTCGCCGACGTGACCCCCGAGATGGACGCCTACCGCGAGGAGTTCTTCGGCCCGGTCGCCGCGCTGTACCGCGTGCACTCCGAGGAGGAGGCGGTCGCGCTCGCGAACGACACCCCGTTCGGCCTCGGTTCGTACGTCTACACGACGGATCCGGAGCAGGCGCTGCGGGTCGCCGACGGCATCGACGCGGGCATGGTCTGGATCAACCTCGTGCTCGGCGACGCGGCCGAGCTGCCCTTCGGCGGCGTGAAGCGCTCGGGCTCGGGCCGCGAGCTCGGCCGGCACGCGGTCGACGAGTTCGCGAACCGGAAGCTGATCCGCATCGCGTGACGCGCGGGGGCGCCGCGGAGCTCAGCGTCCGGACAGGGACTCCGGCGACTCCGGTGATGCGGTGCGCTCCGCCGGCTCCACCGGGGGAGCCGGACGCGCCGCGACCGCGGCGGCCAGCCCCTCGGCGATGACGTCCACCGCATCCGGGAGCGCGGCGATCACGGTGGCGAGCTCCCGGCTGCGCGCGGTAGGAGGGCGTGGTGAGGACGTCGCGCATGGCGCGCCGGATCGCGCTCGGCCGCGGCTTCCCCGTGCGCAGGTCCCTGCCGCACCCGGCCCAGGCGACGCGGGCCGCGACCTCGGGCTTGTCCTCCGTGGATCCCGCGACCACCAGCGGCAGGCCGTGCGCCAGCATGCGCTGCACGCCGCCGAACCCGCCGTTCGTCACGACCGCGTCGCAGAGCGGCAGGAGCAGGTCGTGGGAGACGAACTCCGCCACACGCGCGTTGGCGGGGATGGGCCCGCCGAACTCGCGCTCCAGCTCCTCGACCGGGCGCCCGCCCGTGGTCGCGACGACGAGCACGTCCTCGTCCGCGAGGGCGCGCAGGGTCGGGGCGATGAGCCGGCCGGGATCCGCGTTGTCGATGGTGCCCTGGGTGACGTGCACGACGGGGCGGCCGTCCTGCAGATCGGACCACCAGTCCGGCAGCGCCGTGTCGTGCGCGCTGCCCGGCGCTGCCCGCAGCGGCCCGACGAAGCGCACCGTGTCGGGCAGCTCACGGCGCGGGTACTCGAGGGCGGGGACGCTCAGCTGGAAGAGCTCGTCGAAGCAGAGGTAGGGGAAGTCGAAGGTGTCCGTGCGCGAGGGCGCCGCGCCGATCTCGGCCAGCACGGCGTCGACCGCGCGCCGGAGCGGGCGGGTGAGCCCGGGACGGATCGCCGCCGTCAGCGCCCGGTCCCTGAGGTGGCCGAGCGGCCCGCGACCGGGCGGGAGGGCCGCGCCGAACGGCGCCGCGTCGACGCTCGTGAGCGTCACGGGCGTGGTGGCCAGCCCCAGGACGGGGAGGCGCTCGGCACGCGCGAGGGCGACATACGGCGCGACCCCGGTGAACGCCGACTCGCTGAGCACCGCGTCGAACCGGCCCTCCTCCAGGAGCTCGAGCAGGGCGCGGTGCTGCCCGGGGATCACCCGGACGAACATGGCGATCATCCCCTTCCGGATCGCCGCGACGCCGCGCGCGGCGTCGGCCTCGCCGAGCAGGCCGTCCAGCTCCGCGTCGTCGTAGTCGACGTCGGCCGGCAGGGGGGGGCGAAGGTGAGGCCGGCGTCGGTGACCAGCTCGCGGTACTTCGCGCCCGTCAGCAGGGCGATGTCGTTCCCGCGGGCGGCGAGCCCGCGTCCGACGGAGACGAGCGGTGCCACGTGACCGTAGATGGGCGGGGCGCAGAGCAGCTAGGAGGGCATGGCGAGGCTTCCGTTCGTGGCGCTGTGCGCACGTGGATCGCGCGTCGCCGGGAGGGATCGAGATGGAGAGGTGGAGCGGGTGCCGTGCCGTGCCTCAGCCGGCGGACGCGGGTGCGGGCGCGAAGGGACCCGCGAACGGATCGGCGTCCGGATCCGCGTGCACGAGCGCGTGCAGCCGGACGGTGCCCGCCACGAGGGAGGCGCCGAACGCGAGCGCGACCACGCAGACCGAGCCGAGGACGGCGACGGCGCACGCGAGGGGCAGGCTGGGCTGCAGCGGACGACGCATGCGGGGACTCCTCGTTCGGGGCACGGCGGGAACCGCGGTCGGGCGGGAGCACCGTACCCACGGGCGGCTGGACGGCAGGCGATCCGTCCACATGGAGCGGATCCGCACCCGGACGCGCGTCTCGGGGACGGGAGCCGCCCGCGGTGCGTGTCGTCGTGTGACGCGCGCGCTCGCGACCGCGGCCGGCGGGCGGGACCATGGCCGCCATGGTGGAGGTCACGACGGCGCCGATCGACGAGATCCGCGGCCAGCGCACGAGTATCAAGTGGACGCGGTTCCCCGCGGACGTGCTGCCCCTGTTCGTGGCCGAGATGGACTACGCGATCGCCGAGCCCGTGGTCGAGGAGCTGGTGCGGCGCGTGCGCGCGTCCGACGTCGGCTACCTCGACGGGCCGGGACCGCTCGCGCCCGCGTTCGCCCGGTTCGCCCGCGAGCGGTGGGGCTGGATCGTCGACGAGAGCCGCGTGCGCATCGCCACCGACGTGAGCGTCGGCATCGTCGAGACCCTGCGGCTCGCCGTGCCGCGCGGCGGCCGCGTGGTCGTGACGCCGCCCGTGTACCCGCCCTTCTTCGAGCTGGTGGAGGAGGCGGGCGCGCGCGTCGAGGAGGTGCCGCTCCTGGTGTCCGACGGCCGCGCATCGCTCGACCTCACGGGGCTCGAGCGCGCGTTCGCGTCCGGGGTCGACGCGTTCCTCCTCTGCAACCCGCACAACCCGATGGGGATCGTGCACGACGCCCGGACCCTCGCGGCCGTCGCCCGGCTCGCCGCCCGCCACGACGTGCTCGTGATCAGCGACGAGGTGCACGCGCCGCTCACGCTCCCGGGCGCGACCTTCACGCCGTTCGCGCCGCTGGCCGAGTCGCTCGGCGCGAGCTCCGTCTGCGTCACCTCCGCGAGCAAGGGGTGGAACCTCGCGGGCGCCAAGTGCTCGCTCGTCATCGCGGGGGATCCGCGCACGCACGCGCTGCTCGACGGCCTCGTGGAGGAGGTGGCCTGTCGCACGAGCATCCTCGGGCTGCACGCGAACGTCGCCGCGTTCTCCTGTACCGACTGGCTCGACGATGCCATCGCCCGAATCGTCGCGAACGACCGGCTCCTCGCCTCCCTCCTCGCCGAGCACCTGCCCGGCGTCGTCCACCACCGCCCCGCCGCCGGCTACCTCGCCTGGCTCGACCTCCGCCCGCTCGGCCTCGGAGCCGACCCGGCCGCGGTGCTGCTCGAGCGGGCTCGAGTCGCCCTCAACGCCGGCCACTGCTACGGCACCGGGGGCGCCGGCCACGCCCGCCTCAACCTCGCCTGCGATCCCGACGTGCTGAGGGAGGCCGTGCGGCGCATCGCGGCCGCCGTCGGAGCCGCCGCCGCTTCCACTCCCGTCGCCGCCCCCGCCCCCGCCGCCACCCACTGAGGAGCCCCCGCATGACGGACCGCATCCTGACCACGCACGCCGGCAGCCTGCCGCGCACGCCCGAGCTGACCCGCCTGCTCGTCGCCCGCGACCAGCGGCGCGCGTTCGACCAGGACGAGCTCGCGGAGCTCACCGCGTCGGCCGTCGCCGACACCGTGCGGAAGCAGCTGGAGACCGGGCTCGACATCGTGAACGACGGCGAGGTGCCGCGCGTCGGCTTCTCGACCTACGTGCTCGAGCGCATCGACGGGTTCGGCGGCGCCGGGCACCGGAAGCCCACGCTCGACTCGATCAAGTTCCCCGAGTACGCCGCGTTCCAGGCGAAGCAGATCGTGGAGGGTGCGGACGTGGCGTGCGTTTGGGATCCGCCGGTCGCCCAGGGCCTGCTCGAGTACGACCCCGCGCTCGCCGGGATCACGGAGGACCTCGACGGCTTCGCCCGCGAGCTCGCCGTGCAGGCCGGTCGCGGCCTCGCGCCCGCCGGCACGTTCTTCTCCGCGGCGACCCCGGGGATCGTCTCGACCACCCTGCTGCTCGACGCCGCGAACCCGCACTACGGCGACGACCGCGCGTACGTCTTCGCGCTCGCCGACCAGCTCAAGCTCGAGTACGACGCCATCGTCGCGCGCGGCCACACCCTGCAGCTCGACGCACCCGACCTCGCGATGGAGCGGGTGATCCAGTTCGGCGACGCCACGCTCGAGGAGTTCCTCGCCGCGGTCGACCTGCACGTGGACGCGCTTAACCACGCGATCCGCGACATCCCGCGAGAGAAGGTGCGCCTCCACGTGTGCTGGGGCAACTGGCAGGGCCCGCACCAGGACGACGTGCCCGTCGAGGTGCTGCTCCCGCACCTCTACCGGGCGCGCGTGGGCGCGTTCAGCATCCCGCTCGGAAACCCCGCGCACCAGCACGAGGCGCCGTCGTTCCGCGGGCACCCGCTGCCCGAGGGCGCGGTGCTCATCCCGGGCGTGGTGGACGTGACCACCAACTACCTGGAGCACCCGCAGGTGATCGCCAACCGGATCCTCGAGGTGGTCGACGCCGTGGGCGACCCGGCGCGCGTGATCGCCGGCACCGACTGCGGCCTGTCGACATTCGCGAGCTACGAGTTCGTCGCCACCGACGTGGCGTGGGCGAAGCTCGCCGCGCTCGTCGAGGGCGCGGCCATCGCCTCGCGTCGGGTGCTCGGCTCGTGAGCGTGCTCGACGGGATCCGCGCGGCCGCGCCCGACGCCGCCGCGCGCGCCGCCGCCGCGGCCGCCGCCGGCTTCACCACGCGGCAGGTGCACGCCGGATCCACCCCCGACACCGCCCACGGCGCCCGTGTCGCGCCCGTGCACCTCAGCGCCGGCTTCGTCTTCGACAGCTTCGCCGAGGCGCGCGACCGCTTCGCCGGGGCCGACGAGGGGTACCTCTACACGCGCAACGGCAACCCCACGACCGACGAGGTGGAGCGGCGCCTCGCCGACCTCGAGGGCGGCACGGAGGCGCTCCTCCTCGCGAGCGGACAGGGCGCGACCGCGACGGCGATGCTGTCGATCCTCCAGGCCGGCGACCGGATCCTCTCCTCGCGCAGCGTCTACGAGGGCAACCGCACCCTCTTCCAGGGAAGCCTCGGCCGGCTCGGCATCGGCGTCGACTTCGTGGACGACCACCGCGACCTCGCCGAGTGGGAGCGCCGGATCACGCCGGAGACGCGCGTGCTGTTCGGCGAGCCCATTCCGAACCCCAAGAACGACCTGCTCGACCTCGCCGGCATCGCCGGGGTCGCGCACCGCCACGGCCTGCCGTTCGTGGTCGACTCCACGCTCGCGACGCCCTACCTGCTGCGGCCCATCGAGCACGGCGCCGACGTCGTCGTGCACTCGACGAGCAAGTTCCTCGCGGGCCACGGCGCGGTGCTCGGCGGCGTCGTGGTGGACGGCGGATCCTTCGACTGGGCCGCCCGTCCCGACCTCTTCCCGCACCTGAACCAGCCCGAGCGCTCGTTCGGCGGCGCGAGCTGGGCCGACCGCTTCGGCCGCGGCGCGCTCGCCGCGTACGCCCGCGAGGTCGTCGCCTCGCGCTTCGGCCCGACGCCCGCGCCGTTCAACGCGTTCCTGCTGCGGCAGGGCATCGAGACGCTGTCGCTGCGGGTCGAGCGCCACTCGGCCAACGCGCTCGCGGTGGCGCGCTTCCTCGAGCAGCGGCCCGAGGTGTCGTCGGTCGACTACGCGGGGCTCGAGTCGAGCCCGTCGCACGACCTGGCGCTCACGTACCTGCCCGACGGCCAGGGATCCGTGTTCTCGTTCACGCTCGCGGGCGGGGAGCCGGCCGCCGAGGCGTTCACCGACGCGGTGCAGCTCTTCAGCCGCATGACCCACCTCGGCGACGTCCGCTCGCTCGTGCTGCACCCGGCGTCGACCACGCACGCCGGCCGCACTCCCGAGGAGCGCGACGCCGCCGGGATCTGGCCGGGCCTCCTCCGCGTCTCCATCGGCATCGAGGACATCGCCGACATCCTCCGCGACCTCGAGCATGGGCTGGATGCGGCGCGCGCCGTCGGATCCGGACGGCCGTCCGTCGCCGCGCGACAGGCGTGATCAGAGCCCCTGATTGATACTTCTATTAGTACTAAAGTTAATGACTGCACCCAGGGGGTGACGGAGGGGAGCCGCACGTGACGTACGTCGAGCTCGTCTGGGAGCCGCAGGAATCCGCTCATCTCAGCCGCCGTGACCGCGCGCGCGGCACGTACCGGGCGTTCGTGCCGGACGAGCTGGCCACCGGCCTGCCGCAGATCGGGAGAGAGGCGCAGGACGCCGCGACCGACGCCCTCGCGGTGCTGGCGAGGGCGGACGAGCGGATCGGCCGCCGAGCGGGCTATCTCAACCACCTGCTCATCCGGTCGGAGAGCATCTCCTCGTCGTGGATCGAGGGGAACCGCGTCACGCCGAAGCGCCTCGCCATCGCCGAGCTCCTGCAGCAGGGCACGCGGGTCGCCCTCGACGTGATCGCCAACGTGCGCGCCACGGAGGAGGCGATCGACGCCCTCGCGGATCGGGAGCGCCCGATCACCGTCCCGGACATCGAGGCGCTCCAGCACGTCATCGAGCCGTCGCTCGCCGAGGGGATCCGGACGGAGCAGAACTGGGTCGGAGGATCCGGTTGGTCCCCGCTCCGGGCGGAGTTCGTGCCGCCTCCGGAGGGCGAGGTCCGTCGGCTCCTCGACGATCTCGCCCGCTTCTGCACGGACACGGAGGGCAACCCGGTCGTGCGGGCGGCCATCGCGCACGCCCAGTTCGAGACCATCCACCCCTTCATCGACGGGAACGGCCGCACGGGCCGCGCGCTCATCCACACGGTCCTGCGACGCGGCGACGCGGTGCGCGACATCCTGATCCCCATCTCGACGGTCCTCGCCTCGGATGCGGACGCGTACATCGCCGGGCTCACCGCCTTCCGCGCCGGCCGCGTCGACGAGTGGGTCCGAGCCTTCGCGGAGGCGGCCGAGCTGGCCGCCGGCACCGCGGTGCGTCTGGCGGAGGACGTCGCCCGGCTCGACGAGGAGAGCGTCGAGCGGCTCGTGGAGCATCGTCGAAAGAAGGGACTCACCCCCGCGCGGCCTCGGGCGGACGCGGTCGTCCTGCGCGTGCTCGGTCGGCTCGCGACGGATCCCGTGCTCACTGCGGACAGCGCCGCGCGCACCCACGGCGTGTCACGGGTGGCCGCGCACCGGGCGCTCACCCAGCTGGCCGACGCGGGTGTCCTCGCACGCAACAAGGACCAGAAGGGGCGCCTCGTCTGCTGGACGGCGGACCGCCACCTCGCGCTCGTCGCCCTCAGCGAGCGGAGCAACAGGGTCGGCGGAGGCGACACGGCCGCGCAGCGTCCCCGTCACGGTCCGCCAGCTCCCGATGCGTCCGTGCTCGGACGCCTCCGGGAGTCGCAGTCCGCGGATCTCAGACGACAGGCGCGCGGCCAGCCCGCGCCCGCGCCTCAGGCCGCGCCCGTGCCCGCGATGTCCCGGAGCCGCCGGCGCACCGCTGCGTAGGACGCGACGAGGGTCGCGTCGAGGCCGGCCGTGCGCGCATCCGCCCACTCGTCGAAGGCCGCGCGCACCGCGACGCCCGCGAGCTCGGTCACGAGCCGGGCCTCCTGTGCCGTGATGCGGCCGCCGAACGCCGTCGTGATCCGCTCGGCCAGCTCCCACGAGCGCGTCGCGTCGATCGAGACCGCCGTCGACCGCAGCTGCGGCTCCGCGGCCATGAGCCGGCGCACGCGCAGCTGCTGGTGGGCGATGGCGGAGAGGTCGCCGTCGAGGGTTGCGAGCACGCGCTCGTAGACGGCCTCGAGCTGGGGGAGCGGCGCGGATCCGCGGTCGACGTCGGCGAGCCAGGCGTCGAGCGGCGCGTCGAACACCGGGTGGAGCGTGAGGACCGACTCCTCCTTGCTCGGGAAGTAGCGGAAGCACGTGCGGTCCGAGACGCCCGCGGCCTGCGCGATGTCGTGGATGGTGGTGGCCGCCATGCCGCGCTGCTCGAAGAGCGCGAGCGCCGCCTCGCTGATCTCGGTGGTCGTCGCCATGCGCCGCCGCTCGCGGAGGCCGGTCGCGCCGCCCGCCGGGAGGGTCGCACCCGCGCTCTCGGCGTCCGCCGTCTCGCTCACCGTGCTCATGCCGTCGTCCGCCCTTCGCGGATCCGACCTGCCGGATCCGTCGTTCGTGTCATAGACTGCCACATGGTCCGAGTCTGACATCTGGATCGTCCCCGCTCCGCAGCGTCGCGTGCGCCCCGCCATCCACTCCCCGGAGACACCCCATGACCACGCCGCCTTCCGCCGACACCCGGCGCGAGACCCTCCCCACCACGAGCCGCGCCGCGGACGACCGCGCCGTCGCCCCCGAGGACGAGCGCCTGCCGCAGGGCGCCCCGCTCGTCATCGGCCTGCTCGTGGTCGCCGCGTTCGTCGTGATCCTCAACGAGACGATCATGAGCGTCGCCCTCCCGAGCCTCATGGCCGACCTCGACATCACCACCGCCACCGCGCAGTGGCTCACCACCGGCTACATGCTGACGATGGCCGTCGTGATCCCCGCGACCGGCTTCATCCTGCAGCGCTTCTCCACGCGCCAGGTGTTCGGCGCCGCCATGACGCTGTTCTCGATCGGCACGCTCATCGCCGCGATCGCGCCCGGCTTCGGCGTGCTGCTCCTCGGCCGCATCGTGCAGGCCAGCGGCACGGCGATCATGATGCCGCTGCTGTTCACGACCGTCCTCAACCTCGTGCCCGCCGCGCGCCGCGGCCGCCTGATGGGCGTCATCTCCATCGTCATCGCGGTCGCCCCGGCGATCGGCCCGACGGTCTCCGGCCTCATCCTCAGCTCGCTCTCGTGGCGCTGGATGTTCTGGATCGTGCTGCCCATCGCGCTCATCGCGCTGACCCTCGGCCTCTGGAAGATCACGAACCTCACGACCCCGCGGAAGCTGCCGTTCGACATCCTCTCCGTCGTGCTCTCGACGCTCGCGTTCGGCGGTCTCATCTTCGGCCTCTCGAGCCTGGGCGAGTCGGCCGAGGGCGACGCGCCCCTGCCGCTGTGGATCCCGATCACCGTCGGCGTGCTCGCGCTCGCCGCGTTCATCACCCGCCAGGTCTCGCTGCAGCGCGAGGACCGCGCCCTCATGGACCTCCGCACGTTCCGCAGCCGCCCGTTCGTGGTCGCGATCATCATGGTGAGCGTCAGCATGATGGCGCTGTTCGGCAGCCTCATCGTCCTGCCGCTCTATCTGCAGAACGTGCTCCAGCTCGGCACGCTCGAGACCGGCCTGCTGCTCCTCCCGGGCGGCGCGCTGATGGCGATCCTGTCGCCCATCGTCGGCCGCCTGTTCGACCGCGTCGGGCCGCGCCCGCTCGTGATCCCCGGCGCCATCGTCGTGAGCATCGCCCTCTGGGGCATGACCACGATGCTCCACGAGGGCACGTCCATCGGCTGGGTCATCGCGGTGCACCTGGTGCTCAACGCCGGGCTCGCGTTCATGTTCACGCCGCTGCTCACCTCGGCGCTCGGATCCCTGCCGCCGCGCCTCTACTCGCACGGCAGCGCGACCGTCTCGACCATGCAGCAGCTCGCGGGGGCCGCGGGCACGGCGCTGTTCGTCACGGTGCTCACCACCACGACGGTCGCGGGCCTCGCGGACGGGCAGTCGGAGGTGACGGCGACCGCGGCCGGTGTGCAGGCGGCCTTCATGATCGGCGGGTTCATCTCGCTGGCCGCGATCGTCGCGTCGTTCTTCGTCCGGCGCCCCGCCGAGCCCGTCCCGGAGGGCGTGGCGGCGCACTGAGCGGGACCTCGACGCAGGTCCCGACGACGGTCTTCCCCAGGTGGCTAATTGTGTTAGCTTCTAGCTACGACGATTAGCTGCCCGGGAGGACATGATGAGCGACACCATGGAGATCGGCGTGGAGACCCTCGCCTACGACCTGAGCGGCGACGGCCCGCTCGTCGTGCTCGCCCACGGGATGGGCGACAGCCGCCGCTCCTACCGCTTCCTCGTGCCGCAGCTCGTGGCCGCCGGCTACCGGGTCGCGAACTTCGACATCCGCGGCTGCGGAGAGTCGAGCACCGGCTGGAGCGGCTACAGCCGCACCGACATCGCGGGCGACCTCGTCGCGCTGGTGCGGCACCTCGGCGGCCCGGCGGTCGTCGTCGGCCAGTCCATCAGCGGCGGCGCGGCGACCATCGCGGCGGCCGACGCCCCGGACGTCATCACCGGCGTCGTCGAGCTCGCGCCCTTCACCCGCGCGCAGTCGGCGGACCTCGGCGGCCTCCTCCGCGCGACGGCCCACCGGGCGGCGACCGTCCAGCTCGCCCGCGTCCTCCTCGGCGGCAGCCTCGCCGGATGGATGCGGTACCTCGACCTCGCGTTCCCCACCAAGCCCGCCGACTGGGCCGCCGAGAGCGGGCGCATCCGGGCGAGCCTCGGCCGACCCGAGCGCATGGCGGTGCTCAAGGCGATGGCGAAGACCAGCCCCGCGGATGCCGGCGCCCGGCTCGGCGACGTGCGGTGCCCCGTGCTCGTGGTCGAGGGCAGTGCGGATCCCGACTGGGCCGACCCGCGGGCCGAGGGCGAGCGGATCCTCGCCGACCTGCCCGCCGGCCTCGGCGACCTCGCGGTCATCGACGGCGCCGGGCACTACCCGCACACCGAGACGCCGGACGCGGTGCTGGCCCTGCTGCTGCCGTTCCTCGGCCGCACGTTCGCCGCGACGACCCCGGGCGCCCGTGCCTAGGGCCGGGCTCGACGCCGCGACCGTCACCGAGGCGGGCGCCGCGCTCGCCGACGAGATCGGCCTCGCGGGCCTCAGCATGGGCGCGGTCGCGGAGCGGCTCGGGGTCAAGACGCCCTCGCTCTACAAGCACGTCGCCTCCCTCGCCGATCTCCAGCACCGGATCGCCGTGCTCGCCACCACCGAGGCGGGCGACGCGATGCGCGACGCGACGCAGGGCCGGGCGGGCCAGGAGGCGCTGACCGGTGCGGCGCACGCGCTGCGCGACTACGTGACCGCGCATCCCGGGCGCTACGCGGCGACGGTCGGCGCGCGGTCGGCGGGCGAGGGGGATCCGCTCGACCCGGCGCGCGCCCGCACCCTCGACGCGCTGTCCGCCGTGCTGCATGGCTACCGGCTGGGCGAGGCCGACCGGATCCACGCCCTCCGGATGCTGCGCAGCGTGCTGCACGGCTTCGCGACGCTCGAGGTCGCCGACGACTTCCAGATGGCGACCGACATCGACGTGAGCTTCGGGTGGATCGTCGCGTTCCTCGACGGCGGCCTGCAGGCGACGGCCGGCGGAGGCGACGCGCGCGCGTCGTGAACTGGTCCGGCTAGCGGCCGAACAGGTCGTCGAGCCCGGGGATCCGGAAGCCCTCGGCGAGTCCGCCGACGCTGTCGCCCAGGCCGCCTATGCCGTCCCCGATGCCGGTGAGGTGCTCGGCGCCGCCCTGCGCGAGGCCGTCGACGCCCTCCGTGAGGCCGCTCACGCCCTCGCTGACGCCGTCGATCCCGTCGGTGAGTCCCGTGAGGCCTGTGAGTCCCTCGAGGCCGAAGCCCTCGGCGAGCCCGGCGAAGTCGACGCCGTCGGCCAGCGCGCCCGAGAGGAGCGGCCCGGCCACGCTGCTCACGGCGGCGCCGCCGGCCACCGCGATGGCCAGGCCGCCGAGCGCCGCGACCCCGGC
>NZ_JAAVCB010000089.1:0-5337 GCF_014802555.1 Clavibacter sp.
TCCGACGGGCGCAGGGGCAGCGGCCGGCGCAGCAGCGCCCGGCCCCGGCTACGCGCCGTCCGGCCCCGGCCCCGGCAGCGCACCGTCAGGTCCCGGCTACGCGCCGCCCGCCGCCCCGCCCTACGTCTCCGGTCAGCCGCCGCGTCCCCGCGGCGGCAAGGGCCTCGCCATCGCGGCGCTGGTCGTGGGCATCGCCGGATTCGTGGGCGCGTTCATCCCGGTCCTCAACTACGTCACAGCCGTGCCCGCGCTGGTGGCCGTGGTGCTGGCCATCGTCTCGCTCGCCCGGCGGACGGACGGCAAGCCGCTGGCGCTGGCGGGCCTCATCCTCGGCGTCGTCGGCTTCGTCCTCAGCATCGTGCTGGCGCTCGTCTACACGTTCGCTTTCGTGAGCTCGGTCTCCGACGCCATCGAGACCGCGGACCCCGGCTCCGGCTTCGCGAGCCCGGAGCCGACCTCCGGCGACGACGACGCCACCGCCCTCCCCGGCACGAGCCCCGACGACCCGCTCCCCATCGGCACCCCGGTCACGGGTGACGGGATCGACGGGCCCGAGTGGCAGGTCACGCTGGGCACGCCGATCCTCGACGCCACGGCCGCGGTGCTCGCGGCAGAGGAGGGGAACCCGCCGCCCGCGGACGGCATGCAGTACGCGGTGGTGCCGGTCACGGCCACCTACCTCGGAACGACCGAGGGCGATCCGCTGTCCGAGCTGGCTGTCGGGTTCCTCGCCGCGGACGGCTCGCAGTACTCCGCGGCGGACAGCTTCGCGCTCGCGCCGGCGCCCGCCTTCACGGACAACGAGGAGCTGCTCGAGCCGCAGGGCACCGCGACCGGGAACGTGGTCATCGAGATCCCGATCGACGGCGCCGCCGACGGCCTCTGGGCCACGGCTCCGGGGATGATCGCGGACGCCTACTACTTCCGGGCCGGCTGATACCTCGTTCGGGCAAGCCGCTCTCGGGGCGTCTTCGCGAGCACGTGGTGCCGACGGGCCGCCCACAGGGTACGAAGCGCTTGATCGGTGGCCCCAGTTCGCGGTGCAGGAGGCCCTTTCGGGGCTGTCGGCCGCCGTCGCTCTAGTAAGAAGTGCCCATGACCGACGCACGAGACCCGAACTCGACCCCCGAACAGCACTCCTACCCCGCACCCCCTCCCGCACCCGAGGGCGGGTACGCGACTCCCTACGCGCCTGCCGCTCCCGCGGGCCCCTCCGGCGGGAAGGGCCTCGCCATCGCGTCCCTCATCGTCTCGATCGTCGCCTTCCTCGGGGCCTTCATCCCGTTCCTCAACTACGTGGTCTTCATCCCCGCGATCGTCGCCATCGTCCTCGCCATCGTGGCGCTGGCGCGGCACAAGGCGGGGAAGCCGCTCGCTCTGGCTGGCTTGATCGTTGGCGTCTTGGCGCTCGTCCTCAGCGTCATCCTCGCGGTCGTCTACACCGTCGGGTTCGCGGCAGCCGTCTCCGAGAGCCTTCCGCGGAGCGAGGGCGGCTCTCGGTCTTCCGCGGCTCCGCTGGACGAGACCGAGGAGGAGGCTGGCCCGGCCGTCGGGACACGGGAGAACCCCGCTCCCATCGGCACGGTCGTGACGGGTCTCTCCGGTGGATCCCCTGAGTGGGAGGTCACGCTCGGCGCTCCCGTCCTCGATGCCAACGCGGCGGTCACGTCCGAGAACATGTTCAACGATCCCGCTCCCGCCGGTACGCAGTACGCGATGGTGCCCGTCACGGTGAAGTACGTGGGTACCGAGTCGGCCAGCCCGATGTTCGAGATCGGCGTCGAGTACGTCTCCGCGGCAGGCACGACGCACACCACGTCCGACTCCTTCGCCGTCGCCCCCGAGCCGCAGTTCGACTCGATCAACGAGCTGTTCCCCGGGGCTTCGGGGACTGGCAACGTCGTCATCGCCATCCCCACCGCGGATGCGGCCGCAGGGACCTGGGCCGTCAGACCCGGCATCCTCGCCGACCCGTACTACTTCGCCGCCCAGTAGCGACGGAGCTCGAGAGCCGTGGCACCTCCGGGTGCCACGGCTCGCATCGTCTTCCGGCTGGGCTCGTAGGCTGCGGAGGTGACACCCGACGCCCCCGCCACCCGCCCGATCCCGCCAGCCGCCGAGCTCGACGCGCGTGACCCGCTCGCGCGGTTCCGCGACCTGTTCGTCGAGGCCGACGACGTGGTCGCCTACCTCGACGGCAACTCGCTCGGCCGGCCGACCCGCGCGAGCGTCGACCGCGTCGCGTCCTTCGTGCGCGACCAGTGGGGCGGCCGCCTCATCCGCGGCTGGGACGAGGACTGGCTCGCGATGCCGACGCGCATCGGCGACGACCTCGGCCGCGTCACGCTCGGCGCGGCGGCCGGCCAGACGTTCATCGGCGACTCGACCACCGTGATCCTCTACAAGCTCGTCCGCGCGGCCGTCCGCGCGCGCCCCGGCCGCGACGAGCTCGTGATCGACACCGACAACTTCCCGACCGACCGCTTCGTGCTCGAGGGCGTCGCCGAGGAGTGCGGCATGACGATCCGGTGGATCGAGGTCGCGCCCGACGCCGGGGTCACGCCGGATCTCGTCGCCGAGGCCGTGGGGGAGCGGACCGCGCTCGTCGTGCTCAGCCAGGTCGCGTACCGCTCGGGGTTCCTCGCGGACGTGCCGGGGATCACGCACATCGTGCACGACGCCGGCGCGCTCGTGCTCTGGGACACCTGCCACTCCGTCGGCGTGGTCCCCACCGAGCTCGACGCGTGGGGCGTCGACCTCGCGGTCGGCTGCAGCTACAAGTACCTCGACGGTGGGCCCGGCGCGCCCGCGCACGGCTACGTGCGTCGCGACCTCCAGCAGGAGCTGCGGCAGCCGATCCAGGGCTGGATGGGCGCGCGCGACGTCTTCGCGATGGGGCCTGTGTACGAGCCGGCCGACGGGATCCGCCGCTTCCTCAGCGGCACGCCGCCCATCGTCGGCATGCTCGCGATGCAGGACATGATCGCGCTCATCGAGGAGGCGGGCATGCCCGCGATCCGCGCCAAGTCGCTCGCGCTCACCGGCTTCGCCCTCGACCTCGTCGAGCGCGACCTCGTGCCCCTCGGCGCGCGCGTCGCGAGCCCGCGCGACGAGGACCGCCGCGGCAGCCACGTGAGCGTCGACCACCCGCGCTTCCGCGACATCGTCGGCGCGCTGTGGGAAGAGGGCGTGATCCCCGACTTCCGCGCGCCGTCGGGCCTCCGCCTCGGGCTCAGCCCGCTCACCACGTCGTTCCGCGAGGTGGAGGTCGGCGTCGAGGCGATCCGACGGCACCTGGCGGGCTGAGGCGGCCCGCCGAACCCGCGCCGGCGCCGGAGCACGTCAGTCCGCCCACGCCCGCCGCGTGCTGCGGACGGGCTGCCCGGTGGTCGCGGCCTCGTGCATGAGGAGCGCGAGGTGGTGGTCCTGCGACGCCTCGGCGAGCGAGTTGGTGGACGGGCCGCCGGCCGCGTGCGCGTGCATCTCGACGAGGCACTGCGCGACGGCGATCTCGTCGTCCGCGAGGCGGCCGGGCGCGAACGGGTTCTCGTAGACCCACTCGGATCCGAGCAGCAGACCGCGCAGGTGGTGGCCCTCGAGGTTGCCGCCCTGCCCGGTCTCGATCCGCGTGATGTCGGCCCACGTCGGCGTCGTCGCGTCGAGGAGCCAGCTCACGTGCTCGTCGACGATCTCGCCGCGCTCGCCGCGGACGAGGAGCCGGTTGCGGCGGATCCACGAGAAGTACTGCCGGTCGGCGAAGTCGTAGACGCCGAGGCGGTCGCCGAAGTCGAAGCGCGCGGTGGTCTGCACGGCCGTCACGACCTCCTCGCGCACGGGATCCCCGTCACGGTCGGGCCCGGCCACGAGCGGTGACGAGAAGCGCTGCGCCGTGATGGTGGCGTCCTCGAACCCGATGCCGAGCGCCCGGCGCATCACGCGGACGCCGTGGTAGTCGTGGCACTGCGCGACGGTCGCCTGGCTGATCCGCCCGAGCCGACCGCCGGCGGCGATCGCCAGCTGCGCGGCGAGCAGCGGCGAGAGCGGGTACTGCTCGGCCACCTCGATCCGCGCGCCCTGCTTCACGAGCGCGTCGAGCCGCTCGAGGTCCGCGACGGTCTCGCCCGGCGGCGTCTCGGTGAGCACGGCGACGCCGCGGTCGACCAGGTCGGCGATCACGTCGGGCGCGGCGGTCCGCGGCACGGAGACGACGACGAACGACGGCGCCTCGGCGGCGAGCAGCTCGGCCGCGGTGCGGAAGGTGCGGATCCCCCACTCCTCCTCGAGCGCGCGGCCGGTGTCGGCGCTGCGGGTCACGAGCCCGGACACGGCGAAGCGCTCCGGGAGGGCGCGCGCGATGCGCAGGAAGAAGGCGCTGCGCCAGCCGCTCCCCACGATGCCGAAGCGGATCTGCGGGGGCGTCGTCGCGGGGCGGGGCATGCTCGCCAGCGTACGCGCGGGGTCGCGGGTCACCCGGGCCGGTGGCCGTCCCGGGCGCGCGGTTGGGTTCTCGCAGCGGACTGGGGAATACTCGCGAGGGCCGGGAGGCTGTCCCGGGGGCGGACGCCCCCGCGTGCGGCGCGTCCCGTCACGAGGAGCACCGACCCGAGAAGGGGCACGAGCATGGGGATCCAGACGAGCCTCGACCAGGTCGCGCAGGCCGCGCGCATCCTCGACGTGATGCAGGAGGCCGACGAGCTCACGGTCGCCGCCAGCCGCGACGGCGGCGGACGCGCGGTGCGCCTGCTCGCCCGCGCCGCCGCCGACCCCGCCGACCAGCTCACCGCCGTCGCCGCCATCCACGCGCTCGCCCAGGTCTTCGACGAGGCCGCCGACCACGCGCTCGTCGCGCTCCTCGACCACGACACCCGGTGGATCCGCGAGCACGCGGCCTGGGCGTTCGGCACCCGCCTGCCGCGCTTCGACGCGGTCTCGGGCCTCGTCGCGATGGTCGTCGAGGGCGGCTTCCCCGGCATGCTCGCGCAGCGCACCCTGCAGCAGTGGGCTGCCTCGACGCCCGAGCACGTCGCGCTGGCGCTCGAGAACGCGCTGCTCGGCGTGCAGGGCGACGACGCCCGGTCGCGCCTCGTGGAGACCGTCGGCCTCGTGCCCGGCCGGATCCCCGAGCGCGTGCTCCTCCGCATCGCCCCCGCCGTGGCCGAGGGCCCGCTCACCCGCTCCGCCGCGGTGGCTGCCCTCGGTGACCGGCCCGCGGGCGAGGCCATCGCGGCCCTGGTCGCCGACATCGCGCGCGGAGACGACGAGGTGGCCGCGGTCGCGCGCCTCGCCGTGCTCGACATCGCGCGGCGCGACGGCGACCGCGGATCCCGCGTCGCGCCA
>NZ_JAAVCB010000090.1:0-10257 GCF_014802555.1 Clavibacter sp.
CCCAGCAACGTCCCGCCGACCACCTGCGTGGTCGCATCGGTGAACAGGTTCACCGGTGCCCCGACGATCGCCCACCCGTTCGGCTGCGACCGGATCGACGCATCCCGCGGCACGAACTGGGCCACGTCCGCCAGCGACACCCCTGGTGTCGCCGCGACTACCGGAGCCGGATCCGCGGGCTTCGTCGGCGCCTTCGCCGGCGGCAAGAACGCATGCTGCCCGTCCGAACACAGACCCCCACCCGCCAGGCGGGCACTGGGCTGGCACGGCGCGTCCACGTCCGCAGCCAACCGACCCCGCGGCACCGGAGGCGGCGGCGCCGGTTTCGCGACACGTGGTTCTGCTGTCGCCGAGGCCTGCCCCAAGTGGTCGGCGACGTCGTCGGAGGGCGACCCTTCCGTGGTCGTCTCCGCTCGGAGTTGGACTTCCCCCATGCCGACGGCACCGGATGAGCAGGTCGGCATACGCGTGTATCCGATTCCGCAGTAGCCGTCGGCCGCTTTGCTAGCCGACGCCGGGACGACGACGGTGAGCACGACCGCGACGATGAGTATCGACGGGTAGCTCAGTCGCATGCGCGCGTGTCCTCGTTGCGGACGGAGTCACTGATGCGCCAGGAACCGTCGGCGATCTTGACTGCCTTCATCTGCAGGGCCACGGCGGCATCACGTTGCGGCGTCACATCGTTGCCCTGCTCGTCCAGTGTCCTCGTCCCGCTGATGTCGAGGCAGGCTTGTGCGGTCATGTACTCCGAACCCCGCGCGTCAGAGCCTCGATCCGTGACTCGGAAGCTCCGGGACATCGCTTTGCCGATCACCGTCTGATGGTTGTCCGCGCTGTACTTGAGCGAGTCAAGCTCGCCTTGAAGAGCGGACCCTGTGAGCAACGGAGTCAGGTCCGCCTCGGTCTCGCTGCTGAGATCAATCCCGACGAAGCGCGCGAACAGATCTTGGAACGCCTGGTCGTCCTGCGGCTCCTGCGTCAGGGACGGGGCCGGAGCGGGTGCCGGTGACGGCGCAGATGAGAGCGCGCATCCCGCGAGCAGCTGGCTCGTGACGAGGAGGGCCAGCGACAGCGCTGCCGCTCCTCCTCGACGTCGCGACGGTATGAGCGGTTGCTCGTGCAAGATCGTCTCCCCGGTCCGTAGGTGACCCGCGCGGAAAAGGAGGCGCGAGAGCGCCGGGCGTCGCGGGTCCCGGAAAGGTAGCCGGGGCAGGGCGAACAGGGTTGCATCGGTCCACACCGCCCGAAGATCGCGCGGCGCTGTCGCCTGTGAAGGGAGGAGCGAGCGCGGGATGATGGGCGCATGACGATTCCCGGTGCGTGGGTGCGCGCGGCCCGAGGGGCGATGCTGCTGACGCCGGACGGGTTCCCGAGCACCACCGTGTTCGCGGAGATGAGCGCGCTGGCCGCGGCGACCGGCGCGATCAACCTCGGCCAGGGGTTCCCGGACGAGGACGGGCCCCGCGAGGTGCTCGAGGCGGCGCGGGCGGCGATCTCCGCGGGCATGAACCAGTACCCGCCGGGCCGCGGGACGCCCGAGCTGCGGGAGGCGGTCGCCGCGCACCAGGGGCGCTTCTACGGTCTGGCCGTCGATCCGGACACGGAGGTGCTCGTCACCGCCGACGCGACCGAGGCCATCGCCGCGACGCTACTCGCGCTCGTCGAGGAGGGCGATGAGGTCGTGACGCTCGAGCCGTTCTACGACGCGTACGGGGCGCTCATCTCGCTCGCTCGCGGGATCCACCGGACCGTGCCGCTGCGCGCTCCCGACTTCCAGCCCCGGCTCGACGACCTCCGCCGGGCGATCACGGACCGCACCCGCGTGATCCTCCTCAACGACCCGCACAACCCCACGGGGACCGTGCTCAGCCGCGAGGTGCGGGAGCTCGTCGTCGAGCTCGCCATCGCCCACGACGCGGTGATCGTCACGGACGAGGTCTACGAGCACCTCGCCTTCGACACGCCCCACGTGCCCGTCGCGACGCTGCCGGGTGCGCGGGAGCGCACGGTGACCATCTCCTCGGGCGGCAAGACGTTCCTCACCACGGGGTGGAAGGTCGGCTGGCTGACCGCGCCGGCGCCGCTCGTGTCGGCGATCCTCGCGGTGAAGCAGTTCCTGACGTTCGTGAACGGCGCGCCGTTCCAGCCCGCCATCGCGACGGGGCTCGCGCTGCCCGACGAGGTGTACGACGGCATCGCCGACGACCTGCGGCGCAAGCGCGACGTCCTCGCCGCGGGGCTGACCGCCGCGGGCTTCCGGATCCACCTCCCCGCGGCCGGGTACTTCATCGTCGCCGACGCGGCCCCGCTCGGCTTCCCCGACGCCCGCGAGCTGTGCCTGCGCCTCCCGGAGCTCGCGGGCGTCGTCGGCGTGCCGCTGTCGGCCTTCTGCCACGCGCCCCTCGCCGCGGAGCACGCGTCCCTGGTGCGGTTCGCGTTCTGCAAGCGGATCGACGTGCTCGAGGAGGCGGCGCGACGGCTCGGCGCGCTGGCGGTCGGGACCGCCTGAGCCGGCACCCTGGTACCGGCGTCTCCTCCGGACGGGGGCCGGAGGGGGGACGCCGCCCCGAGGAGCGCGCCCCTAACGTTGCTTCCGCGGGCGCTGGGCCCGCGCACCCACCCTGAGGAGGCAGCGCGCATGATCGTCGCTGAGAACCTGACCAAGCGCTACGGCGCGAAGACCGCCGTGGACGGCGTGAGCTTCACCGTCCAGCCGGGCATGGTGACCGGATTCCTCGGTCCGAACGGCGCCGGCAAGTCCACCACGATGCGCATGATCGTCGGGCTCGACACCCCCACGTCCGGCTCGGTGACCGTCAACGGCCGCCGCTACCGCAACCTCCAGGCCCCGCTCCACGAGGTCGGCGCGCTCCTCGACGCCAAGGCGGTGCACACCGGCCGGAGCGCCTACAACCACCTGCTCGCCATGGCGGCCACGCACGGGATCCCGCGGACCCGCGTCGACGAGGTCATCGAGATGACGGGCCTGCAGCCCGTCGCCAAGAAGCGCGTCGGCGGGTTCTCGCTCGGCATGGGCCAGCGCCTCGGCATCGCCGTCGCGCTCCTCGGCGACCCGCGCACGCTGATCCTCGACGAGCCCGTGAACGGCCTCGACCCCGAGGGCGTCATGTGGGTGCGCAACATCACCCGCTACCTGGCCGGACAGGGACGCACCGTGCTCCTCTCCTCGCACCTCATGAGCGAGATGGCGCAGACAGCCGACCACCTCATCGTCCTCGGGCGCGGTCGCGTGCTCGCCGACGCTCCCGTCGCCGCGGTCGTCGCGGGAGCCACGAGCGGCCTCGTCCGCGTCCGCTCCCCGCACGCCGACCGGCTCGGCCAGGCGGTTGCGCGACCCGAGGTCGTGGTCACCAGCGTCGAGCGCGACGTGATCGAGATCACGGGGCTGACGGCCGCGCAGGTCGGCGACGCGGCGATGTCCGCCGGGGTCGTCCTGCACGAGCTCACGCCCGTCACCGCGTCCCTCGAGGACGCCTACCTGTCGCTCACGCAGGGCGACGTCGAGTACCACAGCGCCGCAGTCGGCACGACCGAGCAGGAGATCGCACGATGACCGCCACCAGCACGACCTACGCGCCCGCACCGGTGACGACGGGCCGGCCCACGCTCCCCCGCCTCATGCGCTCCGAGTGGATCAAGCTGCGGACGCTGCGCTCCACCGTCTGGTGCTTCGCGCTCGTCTTCCTCCTGCTCGCCGGCTTCTCCGCGCTCTTCACGCCCTTCGTCGTGGACCAGCTGCGGGATCAGCTCTCCCTCCCCGGTGTCCCCGCATCCGACCTGCTGATCCAGGTGGGCCTCAGCGGAGTGACCCTGGCGATGCTCGTGGCGGGCGTGCTCGGGGTGCTGGTCATCAGCGGCGAGTACTCGACCGGCATGATCCGCTCGTCCTTCAGCGCGGCGCCCCGTCGGCTCGACGTGATCGCCGCGAAGGCGATCGTCTACACGGTCGTCACGTTCGTCGTGACCGCCGTCGCGGTGGCCGCCGCGCTCCTCATCGCCCGCGGGTACTTCGCGTCGGCGGGCGCGGAGGTCGACGTGCTCGACGGCGACTTCCTGCTCGCGGCCCTCGGCGGCGTGCTCTTCGTCGTGCTCATCGGCCTGATGGGCTTCGGCTTCGGCCTGCTGCTGCGCAACGGCGCGGCGGGGATCGGCGCCCTCGTCGGCCTCGTGCTCGTCGTCCCCATCGTCGGCCAGCTGCTCGGCGGCGTTCTCGACTGGGTCGCGGACCTCGCGCCGTACTTCCCGCTCAGCGCCGGCAACCGGCTCTACAGCACCGCCACCGGGGCGCCCGGCGAGCTCGAGTTCTGGCAGGCGCTGCTCGTCATGGTCGCGTGGGTCGCCGTGATCCTCGTGCCCGCGCTGATCCTCGCCAAGAAGCGGGACGCCTGATCGACGCGGGCGGGAGGGCGCCGTCGGGCGCGGCGGACACCGCCGCGCCCGACGGCGTCCGCCTGCCCACCCCACCCGGCGCGGTCCGGGGGTGGATGGCGCGGCATCCGCGGGTCGTCGACGGCGCCATCGCGATCGCCTACACGCTGCTGTCGGTGAGCGCCGCCCCCGTGGTGGGCAGCCGATCCTCCACCATCCCCGGGGGCGTGGCGCTGGCGGTGCTCAGCATCCTGACAGGCGTGGCGCTCATGTTCCGGCGCAGCCGACCCGTGGCCGTCCTGGCCGTCACGGGTGCCGCGGCCGCCGCGGCGGCGCTCGTGTCCGGGAGGTTCGACGGCGGGGCCATCCCCATCGCGCTCTACGCGCTGGCCGTCTACGGGTCGTCCCGGCGTGCGTGGATCGGGTTCGGGGGCGTGGCCGTCGTCATCGCGGCCGTCACGCCGGCGACAGCCGGCGAGGGTCCCCTCGCCCTGTCGATCGCGACCATGCTGCTGGTGAACCTGATCCTCCCGCTCATCGCGACGCTCATCGGCACCAACGTGGGCGGACGCAAGCGGTACGTCGAGGCGCTGCGTGACCTCGCGGTGCAGCTCGCCCGGGAACGCGACCAGCAGGCGCGGCTCGCCACGGCGGCGGAGCGGACGCGGATCGCGCGGGAGATCCACGACATCGTCGCCCACGGGATCACCGTGATGGTGACCCTCGCCGACGGGGCGGCCGCGAGCGCCGTCGCCCGGCCGGAGCTCGCGCGCGACGCGATGCGCGAGGTCGCCGAGACCGGTCGCACGTCCCTCTCGGAGATGCGCCGGATGCTGGGCGTCCTCGCCGAGGAGCCCGGCGCGGGCGACGCCGCCCCGCCGTCGCTCCGCGCGCCCCAGCCCGGGCACGCCGACCTCGCCGCCCTCGTCGACTCCTTCCGCTCCACCGGCCTCCCGGTGCGCTTCACCAGCACGGGCGCGCCGCCCGACGACCCGGGGCGCCAGCTGGCCGTCTTCCGCGTCGTGCAGGAGTCCCTGACCAACGTGCTCCGCTACGCGCCGAACGCCGACCGGGTCGAGGTGCGGGTCGACCACCGGCCGGAGGAGATCACCGTCGAGGTGACCGACGACGACCTCACGGGACCCGTCGTGCCACCCGTCCCCGGCAGCGGGCGCGGCCTCGTGGGCGTCGCGGAGCGCATGGCCGTATACGGCGGCACCGCCACCGCCGGGCGCCGTGAGACGGGCGGCTGGCGCGTGCTGGCCACCATGCCCAGCGGGCTCCACGACGTCCGGCCGGGCGACGTGTCCCGGACCGCCGACCCGACCGACAGCCCCCGCGTCCAGGAGGACCGTTGACCGACACCAGCTCCCCCGTCCGCGTCCTGATCGTGGACGACCAGGCGCTCGTCCGCATGGGCTTCCGCATGGTGCTCGACGCCGAACCCGGGATCGAGGTGGTCGGCGAGGCAGCCGACGGCCGCGCGGCCGTGCAGCGCACGGGCGAGCTCGCCCCGGACATCGTGCTCATGGACGTCCGCATGCCCGGCATGGACGGGATCGACGCCACGGCCGAGATCGTCGCCCGGCACCCGGCGACGCGCGTCATCGTGCTCACCACGTTCGACCTCGACGAGTACGCGTTCGCCGGGCTCCGCGCGGGTGCCAGCGGCTTCCTCGTGAAGGACACGCGGCCCGAGCACCTGATGGAGGCGATCCGCGCGGTGGCCGACGGCGACGCCGCCATATCGCCACGGGTGACGCGCCGCATGATCGAGCTGCTCGGCCCGACGATGCCCGCGACCGGCGGCGCGGCCGGGACCGGCGAGGGCGCGGCCGACCCGCGCCTGCGTCCCCTCACCGCGCGCGAGCTGGAGGTGCTCACGGCGCTGGCCGAGGGGCTCACCAACCAGGAGATCGCGGGACGCCTGTTCCTGTCGGAGTCGACGGTGAAGACGCACGTCGGCCGGGTGCTGGCGAAGCTCGAGGTGCGGGACCGCGTCCAGGCGGTGATCCTCGCGTACGACTGCGGGCTCGTGCGGCCCGGTGCGTGACGGCCGGGCGCATGACGGCCTGCCCTCGGGGTCGCCGACGGCCCGCGCGGCAGGAGAGGATGGACGCCTCGGCCGCTCGCCGGGACGACCCCACAGGAGCGCGATGACCACCACCGCCGCGGACGCGCACGCCCCGCGCCTCCTGCCCGCCGCGCGACGGGCCGCCGACCCGCCCGCCGGCGATCCCGGGTCCGGCACGAGCACGGGATCCGACACGAGCCTCCTCGAGCGCGCGTCGACGCCGCCGGTGTGGAGCTGCGTGGTCTGGAACGACCCCGTCAACCTCATGACCTACGTCTCGTACGTGTTCCGCAGCTACTTCGGCTTCACCCGCGAACGCGCCGACGAGCTGATGCTCCGCGTGCACGAGGACGGCCGGGCGGTGGTCGCGACGGGCATCCGCGAAGAGATCGAGCGGCACGTGCTCGCGATGCACGGCTTCGGCCTCTGGGCGACGCTCGAGCGGGTGGACACGTGAGGGCCTTCCGCGCGCGCCCTGACGGCACGGTCGCCGCGCACCTCGAGCCGCACGAGGTCGCGATGCTGCGCGGCCTCCTCGGCGAGCTCAGCGGGATCCTCGAGGAGGGCACCGCGACCGGCGGCGCG
Source organism: Clavibacter sp. (assembly GCF_014802555.1). Classification (NCBI taxonomy): domain Bacteria; kingdom Bacillati; phylum Actinomycetota; class Actinomycetes; order Micrococcales; family Microbacteriaceae; genus Clavibacter; species Clavibacter sp. The sequence goes on from NZ_JAAVCB010000090.1 coordinate 7,052, forward strand.
ACCGACGGGGCCGCCCCCTCCCCCGTCGTCGAGCGCCTGCTGCCCCAAGCATACCCGGACGACGCCGAGGCCTCCGCCGAGTTCCGGCGGTTCACGGCGTCCGACCTCACCGAGGCGAAGGCCGCGAACGCGAGCACGGTCGAGGCGACGCTGGCGGAGGCCGACGCGCGCGGTGCCGGCCGACGCGGGCTGCTCGTGGTGCTGGATCCGACGGGCGCGCAGGCCTGGCTCCGCACGCTCAACGACCTCCGCCTCGCGATCTCGGTGCCGCTGCGCATCGACGAGGCCGAGGGCTGGCGCGATCGCGCCCCATCGGAGAGCGCGAGCCTGTACGACTGGCTGACCTTCGCGCAGGGGTCGCTCATCGAGGCCGTCGACCGCTGAGCATCGGCCCGCACCTCCCGCTGGCCGGCTCGGCGGCGGGCGCCGGCGAGCATGATGGAGGGGACCCGCGGATCAGCCGGCCCGCCGGGTCCCGTCCGCAGGAGAGGAGCAGCATGCGCGTCGTCGTCATCGGAGCCACCGGGAACCTGGGTACCGGGGTCCTGCGCCGCCTCCACGCCGCGGGGGCCGAGATCGTGGGCGTCGCCCGGCGCATGCCCGACGCCTCGCTCGAGCCGTACTCCGAGGTCACCTGGCGCCTCGCCGACATCGGCGCGGCGGGCGCGGTCTCCGGGCTCGCGGCGACCATGCGGGGTGCCGACGCGGTGATCCACCTCGGGTGGGCGCTGCAGCCGAACCACCGCGAGCGCGTGATGCACCGCACCAACGTCATCGGCACGGCGCACGTGCTCGAGGCCGTCGCGCAGGCGGGAGTGCCCCAGGTGGTCGTCGCGTCGTCGGTCGGCGCGTACAGCGCGGCGGCGAAGGACCGGCCGCGCGACGAGACCTGGCCCACGGGAGGGATCCACACCTCCCACTACTCCCGGCACAAGGCCGAGAACGAGCGCGCGATGGACGCGTTCGACGAGGCCCACCCCGGGATCGTGGTGACGCGCATGCGGCCCGGGCTCGTGATGCACGACGAGGCGGCGGCGGAGATCGCCGGGCTCTTCCTCGGGCGGTGGATCCCCACGCGCTGGCTGGGCCTCGCCACCCGCACCCCGGTACTGCCGCTCCCCCGCGAGCTGGTGTCGCAGGTGGTGCACAACGAGGACGTCGCGGACGCGTTCTGGCGCGCGGTGGAGCGGCGGGCGCCGGGCGCGTTCAACGTGGCGGCGGATCCGGTCGTCGACCCCGCGCTCGTCGGCCGGCTGCTCGACGCACGCGTCGTGACGGTGCCGCTGCCGGCGCTCCGCGCGCTCGTGTCGGCCAGCTGGCGGCTGCGCGTGCAGCGGACGGATCCGGGCTGGATCGACATCGCCGCGAACGTGCCCGTCATGTCGACGGCCCGCGCCCGCGAGGTGCTGGGCTGGGTCCCGACGCACACGGCGGAGGAGGTGCTGGTCGAGTTCGGCCGCGCCTTCGTGCACCGCACCGGGCGCGAGGGCTCGGCGCCGCTCGCCGGATGACCGAGGACGCCGACTTCGTCGCGGCGGCGCTCGAGCGGGAGGGGGCGTGGTACCGCGCCGAGGCGGAGCGGGAGCGGCTGCGCTCCGACCTGGACTTCGTGGGGGCGTCGGTCGGCGCCGTGCGCGGGACGGTGCGCGACCTCGGGCGGCGCCGGCCCGGGATGACCCGCGACGAGGCGGTGGCGCTCGCGTCCGAGCTCTGGCGCTCCCGCGTCTACGAGCGTCGCCTCGCCGCCGTCGTGCTGCTGCAGGAGCACGTCGACGGGCTCGACAACGGCGACCTCACCCGCATCGAGGGCTTCGTGCGGGACGCGCGGCTGCGGGCTCTCGTGGATCCGCTCGCCCTCGACGTCATCGGCCCGCTCGTCGAGCGGCTGTCCGGCGTCGCGCGCACCCGGGCCGACCAGGCGCTGGACCGATGGGCCGGCGAGCAGGACGTGTGGCTGCGCCGAGCCGCCCTGCTCGCGTCGACGCGTCCGCTCCGCGCCGGCGGCGGCGACTGGGACGCCTTCCTCCGCCGCACCCGCACCGCCGAGGCCGCACCCCGGGGCGCGCACGACGTGGTGCGCGAGGCGGTCGAGCGGGTGCGGGAGGTCGTGCGCGAGACGCGACCTGACCTCGCCTGACGCCTCCCCCGCCCGCGGGTACGTTCATGGCATGACCTTCGACGACGACGCCCGCATCGACAGCAGCAAGGTCACGCGACGCCGCGGCGGCCGGGGACGGACGACCGGCATCGCGGCCGGCGGCGGCGGGCTCCTGGTGGTGGTCGCGGTGATCCTCGTGCAGCAGTTCACGGGCGTCGACCTGTCGCAGATCGTCGGCGGCGGAGCGGGCGGCACGGGAGCCGGCGGATCCTCGCAGGAGCAGGACGAGGCGATCGAGGGCTGCACGACCGGCGCGGAGGCCAACGCGAGCGTCGAGTGCCGCATGGCGGGCGCGGCCGACTCGCTCGACACGTACTGGACGACCGCCGCGACGGAGGTCGGCATCGCCGACTACGCGAGCCCCGGCTTCTCGCTGTTCGACGCCGCGACGAGCACCGGCTGCGGCGAGGCGACGAGCGCCACCGGCCCGTTCTACTGCCCGCCGGACCGACGCCTCTTCGTCGACACGACGTTCTTCGACGAGCTGCGCACGCGCTTCGGCGCCTCGGGCGGTCCGCTCGCGCAGATGTACGTGGTGGGCCACGAGTGGGGCCACCACATCCAGCAGCTGTCGGGCGCGTTCGACCGCGCCGACCGCAGCGGCACGGGGCCGGACTCCGACTCCGTGCGGCTCGAGGTGCAGGCCGACTGCGACGCCGGCGCCTGGGTCGGCGCCGCATCGGAGGTGCGCGACGACACCGGCCGCGCCTTCCTCGAGCCGGTCACCCCGGCCGAGGTGGCCGACGCGCTCGACGCCGCGGCCGCCGTCGGCGACGACCGCATCCAGGCGCAGGCGGGCGGCGGGGTGGACCCGGACACCTGGACCCACGGATCCGCGGAGCAGCGCCAGCGGTGGTTCGAGGCCGGCCGCGCGGGCGGGCCCACGTCGTGCGACACGTTCGCGGTGCCCGGCAGCGCGCTCTAGTTGTACTGGGTCATGACGTTGGTGACACTCGGGCCGCGGGCGTGAGCCCGTGGCTTGAGTGGATTCGTTCAGTGTTGTAGTGCTCGATGAAGGGGTCAAGCGCGTCGGCCCGGTGTTGGTTGC